>NZ_CAWNXG010000027.1:64173-67460 GCF_963878145.1 Photorhabdus sp. S10-54
GCTCTTTAACAATCTGGAACAAGCTGAAAAATTGAAACTGTCGATAATATCGTCGAGGTATTATTGACGAGTCTCTCAAGCTGAACAATCCGAGACAGTTTCGGGTTGTGAGGTTAAGCAATTAAGCGTACACGGTGGATGCCTAGGCAGTCAGAGGCGATGAAGGACGTGCTAATCTGCGAAAAGCGTCGGTAAGCTGATATGAAGCGTGATAGCCGGCGATGTCCGAATGGGGAAACCCAGTGCAATGCGTTGCACTATCATTAACTGAATCCATAGGTTAATGAGGCGAACCGGGGGAACTGAAACATCTCAGTACCCCGAGGAAAAGAAATCAACCGAGATTCCCCCAGTAGCGGCGAGCGAACGGGGAGGAGCCCAGAACCAGCATCAGCCAGGGCATCAGAGGAACGGTCTGGAAAGGCCGGCGAGAGAGGGTGATAGCCCCGTACTCGAAGATGACCGGGTTGTGAGTTCGATGAGTAAGGCGGGACACGAGAAATCCTGTCTGAAGAGGGGGGGACCATCCTCCAAGGCTAAATACTCCTGACTGACCGATAGTGAACCAGTACCGTGAGGGAAAGGCGAAAAGAACCCCGGCGAGGGGAGTGAAAGAGAACCTGAAACCGTGTACGTACAAGCAGTGGGAGCCTTGATTTATCAGGGTGACTGCGTACCTTTTGTATAATGGGTCAGCGACTTATATTCTGTAGCGAGGTTAACCGGATAGGGGAGCCGCAGGGAAACCGAGTCTTAACTGGGCGAATGAGTTGCAGGGTATAGACCCGAAACCCGGTGAGCTAGCCATGGGCAGGTTGAAGGTTGGGTAACACTAACTGGAGGACCGAACCGACTAATGTTGAAAAATTAGCGGATGACTTGTGGCTGGGGGTGAAAGGCCAATCAAACCGGGAGATAGCTGGTTCTCCCCGAAAGCTATTTAGGTAGCGCCTCGTGAATTCATCTTCGGGGGTAGAGCACTGTTTCGGCTAGGGGGCCATCCCGGCTTACCAACCCGATGCAAACTGCGAATACCGAAGAATGGTATCACGGGAGACACACGGCGGGTGCTAACGTCCGTCGTGAAGAGGGAAACAACCCAGACCGCCAGCTAAGGTCCCGAAGTCATGGTTAAGTGGGAAACGATGTGGGAAGGCCCAGACAGCCAGGATGTTGGCTTAGAAGCAGCCATCATTGAAAGAAAGCGTAATAGCTCACTGGTCGAGTCGGCCTGCGCGGAAGATGTAACGGGGCTAAACCATGCGCCGAAGCTGCGGCAGTGACGTTGAGGCGTTGCTGGGTAGGGGAGCGTTCTGTAAGCTGTTGAAGGCGGCGCCGTGAGGCCTGCTGGAGGTATCAGAAGTGCGAATGCTGACATAAGTAACGATAAAGCGGGTGAAAAACCCGCTCGCCGGAAGACCAAGGGTTCCTGTCCAACGTTAATCGGGGCAGGGTGAGTCGACCCCTAAGGTGAGGCCGAAGGGCGTAGCTGATGGGAAACAGGTTAATATTCCTGTACTGAATGTGACTGCGAAGGGGGGACGGAGAAGGCTAGGCCATCCGGGCGACGGTCGTCCCGGTTTAAGCGTGTAGGTGGGAGGAGCAGGTAAATCCGCTCTTCTGTGAACACTGAGGCGTGATGACGAGCCGCTACGGCGGTGAAGTGGTTGATGCCCGGCTTCCAGGAAAAGCCTCTAAGCGCCAGGTCACATTGAATCGTACCCCAAACCGACACAGGTGGTCAGGTAGAGAATACTCAGGCGCTTGAGAGAACTCGGGTGAAGGAACTAGGCAAAATGGTGCCGTAACTTCGGGAGAAGGCACGCTGGCGTTAGGTGAAGGGAGAGACGCCCGGAGCCGAAGCCAGTCGCAGAGACCAGCTGGCTGCAACTGTTTATTAAAAACACAGCACTGTGCAAACACGTAAGTGGACGTATACGGTGTGACGCCTGCCCGGTGCTGGAAGGTTAATTGATGGGGTTAGCCGCAAGGCGAGGCTCTTGATAGAAGCCCCAGTAAACGGCGGCCGTAACTATAACGGTCCTAAGGTAGCGAAATTCCTTGTCGGGTAAGTTCCGACCTGCACGAATGGCGTAATGATGGCCAGGCTGTCTCCACCCGAGACTCAGTGAAATTGAACTCGCTGTGAAGATGCAGTGTACCCGCGGCAAGACGGAAAGACCCCGTGAACCTTTACTATAGCTTGACACTGAACATGGAGCCTTGATGTGTAGGATAGGTGGGAGGCTGAGAAGCGCGGACGCCAGTCTGCGCGGAGCCATCCTTGAAATACCACCCTTGAATGTTCGATGTTCTCACTTAGGCCCGTGAACCGGGCTGAGGACAGTGTCTGGCGGGTAGTTTGACTGGGGCGGTCTCCTCCCAAAGCGTAACGGAGGAGCGCGAAGGTTGGCTAATCACGGTCGGACATCGTGAGGTTAGCGCAAAGGCATAAGCCAGCTTAACTGCGAGAGTGACGGCTCGAGCAGGTACGAAAGTAGGTCTTAGTGATCCGGTGGTTCTGCATGGAAGGGCCATCGCTCAACGGATAAAAGGTACTCCGGGGATAACAGGCTGATACCGCCCAAGAGTTCATATCGACGGCGGTGTTTGGCACCTCGATGTCGGCTCATCACATCCTGGGGCTGAAGTAGGTCCCAAGGGTATGGCTGTTCGCCATTTAAAGTGGTACGCGAGCTGGGTTTAGAACGTCGTGAGACAGTTCGGTCCCTATCTGCCGTGGGCGCAGGAAGATTGAAAGGGGCTGCTCCTAGTACGAGAGGACCGGAGTGGACGCACCGCTGGTGTACGGGTTGTCATGCCAATGGCATCGCCCGGTAGCTAAGTGCGGGAGAGATAACCGCTGAAAGCATCTAAGCGGGAAACTTGCCTTGAGATGAGTCTTCCCTTGACTTGAGGTCACGGAAGGAACGTTTAAGACGAAGACGTGGATAGGCTGGGTGTGTAAGTGCAGCGATGCATTGAGCTGACCAGTACTAATGAACCGAGAGGCTTAACCTTACAACGCCGAAGGTGTTTTGGCGCTGGAAGACAGTGAATAGCTGTCAGAAGCCGGCAGAGAGATGAAATTTTCAGCTTGTTCAGAGATTGGTTCGGGCGGTTGTGGCAGCAAGGAGCGACAACGGCCGGAATGAAACCGAATATGCCTGGCGGCGATAGCGCGGCGGTCCCACCTGACCCCATGCCGAACTCAGCAGTGAAACGCCGTAGCGCCGATGGTAGTGTGGGGTCTCCCCATGTGAGAGTAGGGAACTGCCAGGCTTTAA
>NZ_CAWNXG010000028.1:0-65379 GCF_963878145.1 Photorhabdus sp. S10-54
TTCAGTACTGCTTTTTGCCCCCAATCAACAACAGGTTGTCGGGTTGATTGAACAAAAACGCGGGGTGAGAAACATCAATGACTATGGCAAGAAAAAACAGCGTGAGACCCGCCCGTATCAAGAAAAAAAAAGCGCGAAGTGGGAAGCCGCTTCGCGGGCGATGGCGGCGCGTTTGGGGCCGGAGATGACAAAGGTGATCAGTGTTTGTGATCGGGAATCTGATGTGATTGAATACCTGGCCTATAAGGTCATGAATCAGCAGCGTTTTGTTGTTCGTTCAATGCAAAGCCGGCGGATAGCAGAGAGTGAAGAGACTCTTTATACCTTCAGCGATACTTTGCAGTCCGCAGGAGAAAGACAGGTTCAGGTCAGGCAACGGGGCGGCCGCAAAGCCCGGGAGGCGCTCTGTGAGATACGTTATGCGCCGGTAACCATCAAAATGCCGATGAGAAAACAAGGTAAGTCAGTCCCGCTGTACTATGTCGGCTGTCAGGAAATCAACCCTGACTCACCACTTTGCTGGCATCTTTTGACATCAAAACCCGTCAATAATCAAGAAGATGCTAAACGTATCCTGGATTACTATGAAAAACGCGGGCTGATTGAAGAGTTCCACAAAGCGTGGAAAAGCGGCGGAACGCAGGTTGAAGAGCTGCGTATGCAAAGCAAGGATAACCTGGAGAAAATGATAGTCATACAGGCTTTTATCGCCGTTAGGGTTCATCAATTGCGCTATCCGGGATTGAACAGGCAAGAGGCGGAACAACAGAGCTGCGAAACGCTCCTGAGCCCCCTGGCGGGGAAGTTATTATGGCGGAAAGTCGAGAAGAAAAAACTGCCGGGGAAAGTGCCCAGTGTTCACTGGGCATATATCACGCTGGGCAAACTGGCGGGCTGGCAAGATTCGAAGCGTAATGGGCGCGTTGGATGGGAAGCTCTGTGGGAAGGCTGGTTTTTAGTACAAGTGCTGATTGAGGGCCATTTGATAGCGAAGTCTCTTGGCTTTTGAGATGTGACCAAGAGACAGGAAAAACACGGGGTGGGAAAACACCGAATGAATTATTTAAGGGAATACGAACATGTTTACTTTCGGATTAACGATGTTGCACTTATTATGTGAATCCAAGATGGACTTAAATATTTTAATACCACTAAAAAAGTCTGAAAATTGGCGTTCTAACGGTATATTTTTGTCAACTTGATTAAATACGAATTTAATACGATTTTCATCTACACTTAGATCAATAAGATTGGCAATTGTAGTTACGCTATCGACTTGCTATTTATGATGAGGAGTAACAGGAATAATAAAGTAGTCAATATCTTCCTGACTATCTTTATAGGCTTCCATTTGATTGATAAATATTTCGATGTTGGATGAACCAACATCAATAATTGCACTGTCTGAAATATCAATTCGTTTAAGAATGTCGTTAAATTCTCTTGCGCTAATTTTTTCTTCTTCGTTGCCATCAAAGTTTATTGACTCAACTCTGATAACTTCGGCACTTTCAATACGAGGTTTTAAAAGAATATTGCAAATAGTAGATTTTCCAACATTACCTGATTTATTTACAACAGCAATTTTAATAAACATTTATGGCCTCTGTTTCATCAGAAATTCAGTAAGTTTTTTAGAGATCTGGTTTTGATTAGTACAATTCCAAGAATATACTATGGCGGGAGTAAACCCTGCTTCCTCTAATCTTTTGATAAGTTGTTCACATGTAACATTTATGCTATGCCAATCTTTTATATCATGCTCAACACGAACAGTAGCCTCGCAAGTTTGACGCCAGAAGAAAGGTCTCTAAAGGATCGTTGACGATCCTTTAGAGGATCTAGGAGAGCATAAAAATCTGTGGGGTATCCCTTTCATCAATGAGTATGATCGTTCGCTTTATCATCATGGTGAAAGGAAAATTATGCCCATATACATAGTCAAAGCCGCCATTCGGGGTGTCAGCCCCATGATCTGGCGACGCTTTCGAATAAAGAGTGATATGTCATTGGGCGCCCTCCATTTTCTACTACAATTTGCTTTTGGTTGGGATAATGACTCCCTCCACACCTTTCATATCTACGGCAAAGACTATGGCATCTGCTATGAAGGTGGCCTCAGCTTTTATGATTATCCCTGGACAATTTCCCTTGAGTCTTTTCATTTCGAAAACCGTGATAAATTCACTTATGAGTATAATCTCTTTCGGCATTGGTTACTGGACATCCGCATCGACGTGATTGAACTTCATTCAAATAAAAGTACGCCATTCTGTCTCAGCGGGCAAGGTATGCCTGATGCCAATCAATATGATGAAACCGAAGCGACATTGAAGCTCTTAGAAGCTATTATCGAAAGTGATGACAGTACAACATTGGGTGACATCCAAGAATTCATCGACGAATTCAATCGCGTTAAATGTAATCGCCATCGACTCAACCGATTACTAAAGAACTATGATTTTTACACGCCTAACGGGTCACAAGGCTTAGACTGGACTCTATAAAGGTATCATACACTGAACCTTAAGCATTAAGTCTCTCGAAAATACCCTCCAACCCATTATTTTTATTGGATTTTCCTTGGGGCAACTTCAACGCATTTTTGGCGAGATATTTCAGAGCCCAATCCAGAGGGTGTTCTATTTCCGACCCGGCATGATGAATAATCGCGCCCAATATCGGCAACAACCAGACATCAACATTTTTGGCTGCCTTGAGAAAGGAAACTGAAGGCAAAAACCGCCTCGCCAGACTGCGCCGGACTATCAACGCCAGCAGACTTGCCCAAATGAACCCCTCCGCTATCGCTTTCTGGCCGGTCGCAAAACCTGTCCAGTTGGTGTGGGATTTTAGTTCCCTGAACAGCAGTTCGACCTGCCAGCGACAGCGATAAACCGCCATGATGTCATCGGCGGTAAAGTGGGATGGCGGCAGATTGGTGAGCCAAAAACAAAAGCGTTTTTCCTGCGCAAACCAACGTCGGATGACCCGAAATTCGAATCGGCCACGCCGACAGGTGAAATCCAGTACTTCAGCACGGTTGTTTTTGCGACTAATCTCCCGGAGTTTTTTGCCCGCCAGTGTCGGTAATTGTCGCCCCTGTCCATTTCGGGCGCTGACAATCAGGGGATTAAGCAATTGGCTTCCCCGCACGATAAATGCCCCCCGGACAGGGAAAATTGCTCGAAGTACCCGAAATCCACGTAACCGGCATCCGCCAACAGCAATGTATTGCGTAAGGTGTGAGGGGCAGGCAGATAAGCCCGCTCGGAGGCCGTGTCTGCGGTCACCGTCATGGCGATAGGCGATTGGCTGAACAAAGACAGGGTCATATGGCACTCAACCGCCGCCTTCAGGGGACTGAAACGACAGGGAAAAACCCCGGCTAACTCGGGATGAACGTTGAATGAGCTGCCATCCTGCAAGAGGATATCGTCAAACTGGCTGAATTTTTGGGTAAGGGGGCAAAGCTTTTTCAATCAACTGAGTCATGGCGAACGTCACCAGTGTCCTCATAAAATCGGCGAAAGCGCTTTTACGCAACTGATTATGAAAGGGCTTATAGGCGACAGTGTGTTTTTCACTCAGACACATGCCGTTAAATTACCGGTGCAGGTCAGCGATGGAGGGACAGTTTCCTTTGCTCAGTGCGGCTATCAGACTGAGAACCAGAGACTGTGGCCCAATATTTCTGAGTCGTTCCATAAAGCCACATCGGCGGGCGGTTTTTTCAAGAAAAGTGTTACTGAAGAATTGCATTAACTGAAGTTTTGTGGAGATAATTGTCATCGGCTTTATTCTCTGATCTCGGTATTTTGTTTGGCGACAATTATCAGATCATAAATAAAGCCTTTTTTCTATCTAAAATAACCAGTTGGCGCTAAAGATCCTGTTTATGATAAAGGTATACCTTTATAGACAGGTGGCCTACAGCCAGAGTACTTCCGGCTCAAGGGCCGGAGCAGAAAGATTAAGCTGCCTCAGCCGTTGATTGACTTTTTGTCGGTTGAACCGGACGGTATCGAGTGCATCAATAAAGGGACGAATATCACCGACCGTGGTCGAGTCATCCGCAATCGCACGAAATAATGCCAGGACTTTGTCCACTTCATCAGCCCATGTCGCCCCCCCGGCATTCCATGACCACTCAGACAAAATGGTGTTTTCAGGTCTGAATTATCATGGATAGTCTCAATGCGAATGTCATGAAGCCAGTTATCAAATAAGTTGAATTGATAGGCAAAGCGATCGCCGACATCAAAAGCAAAATCATCAATCACGACCTTGTACGGATTATCCGGGAAAGCGATGCCTCCTTCGTAAGAGATGCCGTAGTCTTTGCCATAAATGTGGAACTGATGAAGGTGATCATCATCCCAGCCCTGTACTATCTGGATAATGTAGTGAAGCGCAGCCAGTGACGTATCAGTAGCAATCCTCAGCCGACGCCAGACCATGGGACTGACACCACGAACAGCGAGCTTAATCGTGTACATTTTCATAGCAAAGCGGATGATGGAGACGTAGTGAAATAATGTCAGTATTCTATCGTCAGCGGGGAGCATTTGATGATGACTGCCCCACGCTTTTTCATGCTCTCTTGCTTATAGGGTCAGTATTAAGGCATTTCTGCAATTGGTATAACCATTCTTCTATAAAAATTTAAACCATTGATTGTTTCATATTCAATTAAGAAAAAGCCTGGAGCATTACGAGAATTTGCTGTGATCAAAGCCTGCCCAGCGAGAATTAATGTATTTCCTATTTCTGAGGTATAATCTAGTGGTTCAAAATTAATAACCGTTGTTGCATTATGTGCAGTAAATGCAATTTTATTGTTTGGCAATGTACTTATTAAAATTGACGTTGGAAGAATATGTGACATTTTTTATCCCTTCTTGGTTATGTATTTAATGTGTTGAAAACTGTGATTGCAGTACAACTCTACGATTAAGGTTTTACTGCAATTTATATGCACTAAACAGCATTAGATGCAATACAATTAAATTCATAATACACACTTTGAATACGTGCCCCCTTCTTATTTTTGATAAATAATATTATTTTTTATTTATAGTGTATGTTTGTTTTTAGTTGTTTATATTTATTTTAACGTAAATTATGGTTGGGGATAAGAGATAAATAAGTTTTTATAAATAAGTTAATGAATTTTTCAACGCCTTTCAAGAATTGCCACATATACTGACAACAATGATTCCATGTGACAGTTTCATGCAATGATTGCCATAGGCGTTCAATCTTATTTATCTATGGCGAATAGACCGATAAAAACAACAGATTAAATTTAGGATTTTGTTTTAGCCATGCCCTGACTTTCCGACTTTTATGAATGCCATAGTTATCTAAAATCAACGTGATGTTTTTTGCATGGCGATATTGGCAATTCAGTTTCTTTAACATTTTGATAAATAAATCAGAATTTTTCTTTATACCGCTGACATAAGTCACTTGGCCTGTTTGGGCGTCAAGGCAGTCCGCAAGGTAGTATTTTTGATTTTTTCCCGGCGTCATGACCCGTTTTTGTTGCCCTTTCAGACACCAGTCCGCTCAGATTTTGGGGTATAAGGTCAATATCAACTTCATCTTCGTAAAACACAGGATGTTGTTCTGACACGTTGGATAAGGATTCATCCAATCAATAGCATTCCTGATGATCAGTCAGGAGATTACCGCTCTGCGAAAATTAGAATAATCAAGATATAAGGTTAATTTATTAATGTACCTCTGATAAATTTTACATTTTTATAACAAAAAATAAATCTTATATTGTATTTTCAGACATACAATCCAATAAGATTCGTGATTTAAAACTCTAAAACTGGAGTCACATTTTCAACAAGTGAGGACAACATGACTGATATTCAAAATGGCAATTTACCGAGATGCCTTTCTTTAAAAAAAGTGGCGCTTTCCGCTTCCAAACGTAGCATAGAAACCAACATCTTGTATTCTGATGGGAAGACAGGCTACTTAACGGATTTCTGGAGTAAAGGGTACTCGCAGATTCAGGAGCAAACGTATTGGTGCTGGGTCGCTGTGGCTGCAAGTATAGGCAGTTATTATGCGCAGACGCCGTATTCTCACCGACAAGCGTCAATTTATGAGAAATCCAACAATATTACGCCGCCTGGAACTTGTGTAGCTCCCTATCGCACCCTTCCAAAGAATGATTGTAATGATGTGGGAGATCCAGACAAGTCCTTGGCGGTGATAGGGGCGTTGGGGCAAAAAATACTAGGAAAAGGTTATGTACCTGCTCTTATGACAGAACTACTAAATGATAAGCCATTTGTCATTGCCGTTTCTTTCTCGCACCCAATTGCCAAATTAGGTAACGCTAAGGCGCACGCAGTGGTGATATCATCTGTATTCAATGAAAAGCCGTATCATGGAGTTTGGGAAGTATGCGACCCGTGGAGCAATACGAGAACGTTGGAGAATTTCGATACATTCCCGTCATATTACTATGGTGATCCAATGGCTAAATGGCAAGAGACCTACTTTACTAAAAAACCAATATAATACATGAGGTACGCAAATGACTATTAACTTTGTGAGTGCTCCAAGCGGGGCAGATAGTGTTATAGTTTCTTTTTTACAAGATATTATAGATGGAGGCTCGCTTAGCGAAGCTGATACAAACAATAAAATAAATACCAACGACGTCTCATCGTCGAACCCGATTAAAATGTACTATGTCGATTGCAATGAATTTGAAAAAACGAAATCCTTGATCAAGGCTGCCCGCGCTACAGGTTGGCGGTATCTATTGTGGTCAGACGGCTCTGTTGTGTCCGATCTCCATTTGAACATGCACGATGAAAATCTCATCGTCTCTTCAATGACCCTTGATGGCCCAATACCCGTCTCGACAGTTGAGGCGCTCCTTGCAGCAGAAATGGATAGCAGAGTTCAACAGCAAAGCTATGAAGTGAGGCAACTTAATTTACCTTGGTGTTATTTTGTAGCTCTGTGGTTACACAACCCAATTCACGACATTATCATCCCGCTTAAGCCAACATTAATTCATGATATCACGATCCACAAATTGTATGAGGTGGAAGAAATTTCCAACAAAATTATAGCGCAAACAGGTTGACTCTAAGATGCTAAGCTATAGTGCACAGTTAAAAAAGTGGGCATCTTTTTAACTTTATTTTAATCGCCATATTCATTTTCTATGGCAAAGGTAGGAGAATGTAATGAACGTATTCCAACCACTTAGCCTTTGGCACTGTACTGAAATTGGGAGATGAGGTGTGGATCCTCTCAGATTCCTAGCCTTCTTATAGTGCCTAAAAGCAGGAGCCATGTCAACGGTATCAATATTCATGGCTCGATAATTGATAGCGGGCGGGTTGCGTTTCCTATTTTACCACCAACTAACTAAAGTGCCCCACAAATTTTTATGCTCCCCGTGATGAGGAAACAGTCTGCTCAAAGCCGGGATTTTTCGACATAGACGGGCTTGATTCCCCCGTCAATACAGTACGGAAGGAAACACACTGTGGGTCTAATTTGAACAATCAGACCCACAGTGTTGTTTCCAGTACATAAAGACAGCAGCAGTCATGCAGCTGAAAACATAGCATTCATGAATAAAATAGCCCTTAACCTACCCAAAAATGAGAAAACAGCTAAAGTAAGCGTGAAAACCAGGCGCCAGAAGGTAGAGTGGGATAATAATTATATGATGAAGATTGATAGCAGGCTTGTGAGGTGTCGAAAATTCATACGCCACTACATAATCACTTAGTTTGACCTGTAATGGATTGATCTAATGCTAATTTGGTGCGGTATTTTTGTGTTTTAAAGCTGGTTAATCTAAATATTTCCATTTTTGACTCAAAATCAAATCACTATATCGAAAATAACATAACTTAATCTAAAATACTGCCTCTCAAATTTTCCCTAAAAATTTTAATCACAATTAAGATCATGATATCGGTTTAATTATGGCAATGGTGCCCCTTGGCAAAATAATGACAGGGTTGGCCGGATGGGCTGTATTTGTTATTCAGCCTGTATATGCAGATGACAAACCTTTATTCAAACGGGTCGCGGTAGGAATAGCCGTTACCGGCTACCCCCCCGCACAGATCCGGACGTGCGCTACTAACGCATCCGGCTCCTACCTCGGGTGTTTGGCGTAAAAGCGCTGCAAAGGATAAGGATGTACAATTCGGGGGGACGGTATCCATTTATTCACTAACTGACTGTAACGCGACCACGTCATTTTGTGCCTCTGGCTTCGCCGTCTCAGTGACTTCAGCCACATCCGCTTCACTTCTTCCACAAATTGACACAATGCTCTGCTGTTGAAGGGGACGCCATAGTAATTGATGTGCCCTTCTACCACTCGTTTCAGCCACCGTCCCGTTTCTTCCGGGCGGTTGTGCCGCCGTTGCCGCAGCCCCTGCTTTATTCGCTTCAGTTGTGTTTGACGTCGTTTTCGTTGAGTTTTGCGCATCACCGCATCCTTGCCCGTGTGTAGTCGTCCTATATAATGCGTAAATCCCAGAAAATCAAACGTCCCCGGCTTGCCCCTCTCCGGTCGCTCCTCATATTGCTTTAACGCAAAGCGACCAAATCGTACCAACCGGGTTTTCGCTGAGTGTACCTTCAGCCCAAACTGCATCAGACGTCGTTGTAGCAGGAATTGGCACGCCTGAGCATCCTGATGTTTCTGGAAGCCCAGAACCGCGTCATCGGCATATCGGATCATCACCACATCTCCTTGCATCTGCTTTCGCCATGCGTTGAGCCAGAGGTCAAAGCTGTAGTGCAGATAGATATTCGCCAGCAGTGGCGATATGACAGCACCTTGCGGCGTGCCACAATGCGACTTCTGTCGGTGACCGTGTTCATCAACTATCCCCACCGTGACCCACTGCCTGATTAATCGCAACATCCGACCGTCCCTTATCCTGTGCTGAATAAACCGGATGAGCCAGTCATGCTCCACGGTATCGAAGAACCGACTGATGTCCAGATCCAGCACCCAATTGACTTTCCTCTCCATTATTGCCACATTCAGCGCGTCGCAGAGCATCGTGCTGCCCTCTGCCCGGTCTGAACCCATACGAGAAGCCGAGAAAATCGGTCTCGTAGATTTGATTTAAGACCGTGACAGCCGCTTGCTGCACGATTTTGTTCTCCAGACACAGGATACTCAATGGCCTTTCTGTCCCGTCTTCTTTCAGGATCATCACCTGCCTTGCCGGCTGGGGCCTGTATTGCCCCCGATGAAGTCTGCCGTGGAGCGCATGGAGGTTGTTTTGCAGATTTTCTGCCTAGTTTTCCCATGTGATACCATCGCAGCCCGGGGCAGACTGACGTTTAAGTTGCTGAAAACTCTGACATAACAGTTCTTCACTGATGTGATGAAAAAGGTGAGTAAACTGTTGTTTCCTATCCCTCTTTGCTGCTTTTCGCACAGCCAGCAGGCGTAACGTCGTATTTCCCCGGCTCTGTGTCCGGATACGGGCGCACTGTTGGCTGTTCCCCTTGGTCGGGAGCCTTCCCTCCATCAATTCCGCCACATTGTTTTCTGTTTTGTTCACTGATTTCTCCGGTACTATACTCCCGTCCGACTTCCTGAACTCCATAAGGCTTCTGCTTTGACACTTAGACCTTATCGTCCCAACTGCTCACGATGGGAAACCGTTCAGGATCTCCCAGGTTCCACGCGACGAACTTCCTCACATGCACAGGGTCTCCGACCCCGGGAGGTATGGTCAGGTTTCGCCAATACACCCTGACCATTGTAAGTTTCTGCTTCCCTTAACTGCATCACCACCTCCGATTTACCGATTTCGTGGCTCAATACCTGGCCTGTGAGTGCCTTCGCTAATACTTCACGACAGTAGTTACCCACAGTCGCGCATAGCTAAAGGACCGGGCGTACCCGGAAGGGACTTTCACCCTCTGTTCTATCGCCAGCTTGCCTGGCGTACTAAGGCTCCGGTGAACTCACCTTGTCTTTCCCTTCCAGCCCCTGCACGCTACCGCTTCCTTATCTTCACCTGGAGACTGACACCATGAGCCGTAGCCGATATACCCCGGAGCAAAAACAACACCCTGTGACCCAATGGCGGCACAGTGGCCGTTATGCGCAGAGCATGCCGAAAGACTGGTCAGGCGGCACATTAGTGACGGATGATTATGCGGGTTACAATGCGCTGCATGCCCGGGCTGATATCACCGAAGCGGGTTGCCGGGCCCATGCCCGCCGCAAGTTCTTTGAACAATACCTGGCCAGCGCCAATACGACAGCCACTGGAAGGTATTCGTGAACTGTACAAGCTGGAGCGAAAAATCAAACACCGGCCTCCGGATAAACGGCGTCAGTGGCGGCAGCGTTATGCCCGGCCGTGGCTGAATGAGTTTCGAGCCTGGTTGCAGACGACTCAGGCCCAAACGGCCCCCAACTCCGGGTTACGCAAAGCGATAGATTATCCCCTGAAGCGCTGGTCGGCCCTTGTGTGTTATCTGGATGATGGCCGGGTGCCGATAGACAACAACCGGGCAGAGAATGCCCGCCGGGGTGTGACGGTCGGCCGAAAGAACTGGCTTTTTGCGGGCTTGCTGCCTGCGAGGCAACGGGCCGCCATGATAATGATCCTGCTGGAAAGCGCCAAAGCCAGCGGATATGAGCCCTGGTTCTGGTTACGTGATGTCCTTACCCGGTTACCGGCCTGGCCGAACAATCGGTTGAATGAGCTGCTCCCCTAGCCGGAGAATCCCTTCAGTTAACATCCCATTTTGTTGTTATCTGACAACGCAAGGTGAGTTCACCGGAGCCTTACGATAAAGAAGGCAATCCTGTCAGTCAAAATCCGTGATAATCTTACCAATCAGGGAGAAATACAGGCTAGCAAGCATCTTGATATCACAGGGGGTTATTGGGTGATCTGCTTGGATGAAAATACCCATCACTCGTTATACATCTGGCAGAACACCCTGATTTTAGGGGGCTGCCAGATGAGCGGGTGTTTAATAGCAGAATCATCCTATATGAAAAGCAGATGGATCTAGTTGAAATTCTTTGTCAATTTCCAGCTTTTTCAATATCGCGGGAAGAACCTGGTGAATCGTACGCATGCCAACCAGAAGTTCGTTCATATAAATATCTGGATGAATACGTGAAGAATTGAACCCCAAACTTTCTGCTTCGGCTTCAAGACCGAGATTGTCACCAGAATCATAAATTAACGCGAGCAGTTCTGCCCTAAGAGGAACGCCGGACCGAAACGCTTTATCCTTAACAATATTGAGCCATTCTTCGTAATCTTTCATAACATTATATTTGAATTCTTTGTACCTAGGAGCCAGTTTTGTATCAACCTCAATTTTACAGGCCGCTAGATCAACCAAGCAGGACTCAATGTTTCCTGCCTCTGTTTCAAATAAATCTAACTCTTCATCATAGATAAAGTCAGAAATGTAAGCAGCGTAGAAGCCATAAACATTATTAAGTGCATTGAAGATTTTGTAGATGATATTAGCGTAATTATCCTTTTCTACTGCATCCCAGAATTCTTCATCTTCATCAACGTCCAGCTCTTCAGGGAATGACTTCGGCGACCTTATCCCCATACTTGTAAGTACACTGGAAACACTTGAACATAAGAGATCCATCTCGTCCTGCAAGGGGTCAGTAATATACCCAGTCTCTGCATTCTCGTGAGCCATGTCAGCAAGACGGTATATGAGTTTTTGCCATTTAACAGCTTCTTCATAAGAACCCGCCCAGAGAATAAATTCAGGGTCCAGTTCACCTATCATTGCTACATCCCGGAGTTTCTTTTCCATATCCAGCGACATATGTTCACCTTTTTTCCATTTAGTGATCTGAGTGGGAGATACCCCAAGTCGACTGGCCAATTCTTTTTGGGTGCAGGATAAAGTACGCAGGGCTAGTTCTACCAAAGCTTCACTTATCATTGTGAGGTTCCTTTCTTTTTACTAAATATATCTAACAATGTAGTAAAAACAGTCTTGCTTATTTTTTAGTATATTTCAATCATTTTTTACTAAAAAATTGCAATTTATTAATTTTTCAGTATTTATCTGCATTGAGGCTGGTTTCAAGTGAAGTTTGGGCTAAATTAAGACGCCCTTTAGAACGTGGTAGATATCAATGCCCCCAAAGCGCATTCATTGGTACTGCAAATGTGTTCGGTACGTGGCTAATTGGCAGACAATTGTTACCTGTGTAAAGTAAGATGCCTCCCTGCCAATCTCTGTCAGCCAGTGAAGCTAATCTTGCCAACCCCATACCGTCTTTCGGCTGTATGCTGGCCGCTTTTTTAACTTCAACCCCCCAGATTCTTCGACCATCTTCAATAACCAGATCAACTTCAACCTGATCTTTATCACGATAGTGGGAGAAGTGCAGTTCATGTTCTCCCCAACCTGATTGGCAGATCAATTGTTGCACCACAAAGCTTTCGAGTACTGCACCAAAGTCATTACTAAGGTTATGCCAATCGTCGACTCTCATATTGTTTAAAGCACAAGCTAAACCGGAGTCTACTACATGAACTTTAGGAGCTTTTATTAAACGCTTGGCTTGGTTTTTATGCCAAGCCGGTAAGCGTCTCACTAAGAACAAGCGCTCTAGAATGGTGATGTATTTGTCAACGGTTTCTCGCTGAAGACCTACATCTTTCGCTAATCCACTGATGTTCAAAAGGCTACCAGTACGCAATGCGAGGATCTTAATGAGTCTCAGTAATTCGTCTTCATCTCGAATCGCTGCAACGTCTTTCACATCACGTTGAATAATGGCGTTGAGGTACTGCTTATACCACTGACGAGCTCGCGCCTCACTGCGCATATTCGGCTCTGGATAACCTCCTTGTACTACAGCTTCTGCTACGCCTTCAATGAGGATTTGTTCCCCTTTGATTGAAGGAGAAATTTTGTTAGTGATCAGCTGTTCGAGTAGCGATGTTGGACTATGTTGCTTTTCTTGTTCAGAAAGTGGCTGCAAAAAGATTACTTCGACGCGACCTGCTAGTGATTCCTGTACTCCAGGCAGCAACAGCAAATTAGCTGAACCAGTTAGTATGAACCGCCCCGGTCGACGATGAATGTCTATAGTTGCTTTTAAGGCAGGCAAGATCTCTGGCACACGCTGTACTTCATCCAGTGTGACACGTTCTGGCAAGCTTTGTACAAATCCAGTGGGATCGGTTTTAGCTGTGTTAAGCAGAGTGCTGTCATCAAAAGTTAGGTAAGCCCGCCCAGGCTCTAGAGATTTCGCCAACGTTGTTTTGCCGACTTGGCGAGGACCAAGCAAGCACACCACTGGTGTATCAGCCAATGCTGCCTTGAGCTGTGGTGCTATTATCTTGGGTGTAGTGCGTTACTCAAGGTTGTTCTTTTATGTTCAATGTGGAGAATGAAGCTTAAATTGCTCCGTCTATTTGTTGGCTATGGCTATCGTCTAAATGCTGGTTTTCATAGCGTCTATTTGCTGGTTTCCTTTTCGTCTATTTGTCAATTTATGACGTTCTTACACATCAGTCAAAATTTTTCCTTTGGGCTTAAAGGCACGACTGTAACGAAAAGCCAGAGTAATTGGAGGAATAAATCTAACAATATCCGACAGTAGAGGAGTCGACGCCAGTGAACTCTGTATCCAGCACACAGAGAGGATAAGGAGCACCAGTGGACTTAAAAAGCTTACTGTAAAGCTATATCGTGAAAAAGCCCCAATCTTGCATTCGCAAAACTAGGGCCTAATATCTTTCGCTTTATGACGGGGGGACTGAGCACCATGATAAGATGGGAGAAGAACCGTCGACTAGCTACGCTTTGGAAGCGAATTCACAAGTAATAAATTGTCAACATAATAATAGCGGTTTAACCACCAAGAATTTATTTGGACCTTATCACCTAAACTGCTTCCCCATTTTTATCGAAAAAGCATTCATGATTGAAATAACAGTTGCACATAAACTGGGCAGCAATTGCGTAATAAAACCAAGAATAGTTCCGTGATTCACCGAAGAATGATGATTAGCCATGCCTCCCATAGCAATTTGCATAAAAGCGGAGTTTGTCAGGTAAGCATAAACCAAGCCGCAAATCCCTGTAACCAACAGAAAGCTTATAAGCATGGCAACCACCGCCCCTACCCTCTGAGGTAATCTTCCCCTGATTGAATTGATGGTGAGCGCGGTCAGGCAACCCGGAGCAAAACCCCATCCCAAGAGATACCAAATAATCATTAACCCCTTTAGCGGGACGCTATGTGCCATTTCCAAAATATCAGCGCGCCATAATATAAGATTCAGGCATGCAGCCAACACAGCCAGAAATATGGAAATAGCGAAACTGTTAGGCAAAGTTAATTTCTTATTCACTAAAAGACCTTGAGACGAGCAAGAAATCTCGCACCAGTTACTGAGTTAAGAAGAAAACTACCCAAAATGCCAGCAATAAGTGCGGCAGTATATCCTTTAATCAGGAATAGCAACGGCATTTCTATTGAACCCCAATAATTCAGCCCCACGTTGTGGTCCAAGCCCCAACAAAGTGTTTGGCAAACACTGAATAACAGAGCGCTACTCACGGCGGTCATGATATAAGCGCCGGTACTTCCTGGCGTGAAACGTGCTGATACCAAGTAAGTCAGTCCCCCAACGGCGGCCCCCATGCCAATACCACATAAACCAAGCGCCCATACGAGACGCCATACCAGAGGGCCATTGTCGGGAAATAAAATAAAACTCATTAAAAGAAATCCAGCCTCTGCGATAAAGCCCAGAGAAATAAATAGCTTAATCGTGCGTATAGCACGTTTCTCACCTTCTGCCACCACATATTGCGGATCGGGTTCATTCACGATTTGAGTAGACATTTTTCATCTCCTGGATAGGTGCGTTAAATATCCGATGATGCCATTCAATTTCATCTTTCCGAAGCAGACTACACACGCTGATAGATTGTATAAACCGAGTCGAACGTTGTAATAGAATGCTATCAGAGCGAAAAAAATACTTTATAAAATATTTCGAAAAATAATTTTTTGTGTATTACTGATAACTCTTAATTATATAAATAATCAATAATATCCAAGCAATAGATTAATCAAATTATTTAATAATGCAATCACATAAAACAAGTGATGTAATCACTATGGTATGAGGATGAAATCCTGTCAATGTGAAATAAGAAATTAATAAGACAATCCAGCATATGATCTTTTTAATATTTTGATATTCCCCATTCAGCCTGACAAAAAACTTTCATTTTAATTAATAGATTGCAACTTATTTCCCCTGCCTGCAATATCGCAAAAATACAATAAACAAGACCTAATATTGGAATTTGTAATAATATGAATATTCAAGCGCAATACTATTTTAATTTTATAATTTGACAATAACTCTATACTTAGTTATTAATTTAATTAAGCAACTAACAAGATCATTGTTTAATTATCTATACCCTATGGATTTCAAGATGCATCGCGACGGCAAGGGAGCGAATCCTCGGGAGCATAGATAACTATGTGACCGGGGTGAGTGAGTGCAGCTAACAAAGAGGCAACTTGAAAGATGACGGGTATATATTTGGCTTCTATATAACTCATACCTATCAGGAGAGATTTAATTACCATGAATAAGTCCCAACAAAAATTTAATATCAACGAAAATGTCATAAACGTAGATGGAAAAGATGTAAAATTTTTCACATCCCAACCTCTCGATCCAATTAAGAATAGCGCCAAGAGAAATCCTATCGTCTTGGTACATGGCACTGGCGGCAGCACAGAGATACATTTCGGTTATCTCTTTCAACTACTTGCCTCGGAAAATCGAGTTATATCCCTGGATTTTTCTCAACCAGTAAAAGCAAACGAAACGCTTACCCTTGAACATCTTGAAAAACAGGTCGAAGCCGTTATTGAAACAGCGGCGTCGGGGGAGTCTGTCACACTGATAGGTTACTCGTTGGGTGCTGTCGTTACTGCTTCTGTTGCCGCTAAGCGTCCGGACCTGGTTCGTAATTTGGTTCTGATCGCAGGATGGGTGAAAACAGATTCACAGTTAGCACGATTTTTATCTGTCTGGCGTCAGTTATATGAGATCCAATCACCCTCTATTGCAGACTTTATGATATTTTGCGCTTTCAGTTCTCCCAATCATGTCAATATGCTTCCAGATCAGCTTGCAATCGGATTTGAAAATGCTGTGCCGGGGGAATTTGAAGCGTTACAAATGGATCTTAATGGCCGGGTTGATATCTCCCAACTTGTTCCTACGATAAAAGCCACAACGCTAATTATCGGCTGTACACACGATCAAATGATACCTATCCGTCACAGCAAAGATCTGTTTGGTGCCATTCAGGACGCACGCTATACAGAGATAGAGTGTGGACATGCGGTCATTTATGAGCGTCCTTCGCAGTTGATGCAGGTTATTGATCAGTTCTGCGCGGACCCGTCGTTTTATCCTGCCGGGACCATAATCCCTTCAGACCTGCCATAATCCCTTTAATCCTCTGGAGAACTATGATGAATAAAAGTACACCAAATACAGATATATCACAGGCCACAGATGTAGCAATTATTATCAACGGACCAAATGCGACACTTACCCATAACTCAATTAGTTATATACTTGAATCTCAAATACATTTTATAAAAAACCCGAAATGGCTAATTAATAAACTTTAATTTGAAACAGCAAGAGATTTGTCTCTCAAATTCAAACCTCTTGCTGATGCCAACAATTGCAATTGCTTTAGAACGGTTTAGTCGGCAAATATTTCCCATCTAGCGTAATGACAGCACGCGAACCGCCATTAGGATCATCGACCTTTTTGATATCAAGTTTGAAGTCAATCGCACTGATAATGCCATCACCAAACTTCTCGTGGACAAGCGCCTTAAGGGTTGAACCATAAACCTGCAACATTTCATAGAATCGGTAAATAGTCGGATCAGTCGGTATACCCTCGGGAATACTGCCACGTACAGGGATGGTTTGCAGCAGAAGGAGTGCATCCTCGCCAAGTTCAAGCCGGTCAACCACAATCCTCGCAGCATCGGCTGGCAATGGGTGCTGGCCGAGCAATGCTGCGGTGACGAATGCGAGACTCAGACCAGTTCCTTGTGCGATATCTTCAAACGTCAAATTCTTGCGTATCTTAGCGTCGATGATAGCATCAGTAAGGACCAGCCTGGGAGTTTGGGAGTATTGAGATTGTGTCATAATGATTCCTTTGGATTAATAAGCTATTTAAATGCCGTGGTGAAACACGGATTGTGTTGCAGAAACATGTGGATAGTCCGCAAGCGAAACAAATTGGCCGACCAAGCCGTCTAGAGCATCGATCGAACCAGCCTCTATATCGTAAATCCAGCCGTGTAGATTCAAGTGTCCCTGTTCCAGCCCAAGCGCCACGGACGGGTGGGTCTTGATATTAGCAATTTGAGCGATTACGTTTTCACGCACCATCGAGTCAAGTCGAGCAATCTCACTAACATGCTCACGTGCCTGATTAATCGCTTTCGCAGAATCCGCATAACGTAACCAGCTGGTAATCGCGGGAAGGTGATCCATACATTTACAGGTCGCAATTGTGGTCATAGCACCACAATCTGAATGTCCGCAGATCACAATGTCAGTGACCCCAAGCACAGCGACCGCATACTCAACGGTAGCGGAAACACCGCCAGATTCTGCACTGTACGACGGAATGATGTTACCAGCATTGCGTATTACGAACAGATCACCTGGCTCACTCTGAGTCAGAAGCTCTGGGATCACACGGCTGTCGGAGCACGCAATAAACAAAGTACGCGGATTTTGGCCGGTGGCAAGCCGCTTGAAACGCTCGCAACACTTTGGAAATACCTCGTGCTGGAATTGTAAAAAACCTTCAATAATATCCTGCATGTCTTCACTCCATCGTGATCGATAAAAAAGCGAATGGATAAAGAATGAACGAATTTATCTATAGCGTCAAAGATCGGATTACTATCATCGCTATAGTATTTTCCAATAGTTTATTGTCGTTCTGCGGCAACGTATTTGTTTTTTGTTATTTACATCTTATAAACGACAAATGATGACGCCATAGTGTTTACATGATGTAACCAAGTTTCGTGATCAGCTCAAGATAAGCTACGGGGTAATACCACCAACGCTAACACTAAAGGTACAACACGGCGTTGACATGTTCAGGAAGCCCTTATAGTCTTCACCCCATCGTGGCCGATAAGACAGCCAACAGGTGAAAAATGAGCGAATATTTCTATAGTCTCAAAGATCAGGATGTCATTACTTCCATATTATTTTCAAATAGTTAATTGATATGCTGCTACGACACATTCGTTATCTGCTGGCAGTTGCCAAACATCAGAACTTCACACGCGCCGCAGAGGAACTTCATATCTCACAACCAACCCTATCGCAACAAATCAGGCAACTTGAAGAGTCACTGCGCGTGCAACTGTTCGATCGCTCTGGAAGGACTGTACGACTGACTGACGCTGGCGAGGTATACACAAGTTACGCCCGTCGTGCGTTGCAGGATCTGGATGCCGGACAGCGTGCGATTCATGATGTGCAGGATTTAAGCCGCGGATTGCTCAGGCTAGCAATGACACCCACCTTCACTACTTATTTCATCGGCCCTTGGGTAGAACGTTTCAACGCGCTTTATCCAGGAATTACGTTGAATATTAAGGAAATGACACAAGATCAGATAGAAGTCTCTTTAGCAGAGAACCAGCTCGATCTCGGCATCGCGTTCTCAGAAGTGCGCTCCCCCGACATTGATAGCGAACCATTGTTCATCGAAACACTCAGCCTGATCGTTGGTCAATCGCATCGACTCATTGGTCAACAAACATCATTAACGGCGAAAATGTTGGAACATGAAGGGTTAGCGCTACTAAGTAAAGACTTTGCAACGCGGAACCATATTGATTTGTACTTCCAGAAACAGGGGATCACGCCACACATTGCAATTGAGGCCAACTCCGTCAGTGCAATCGTAGAAATTATCCGTCGGGGACGACTCGCAACTTTGTTGCCTGATGTCATAGCCCACGAACAGACAAGGCTCTATTCCATTGCCATTCAACCTACGTTACCGCAACGCAATGCGGTACTGTTGTGGCGCCGTGGCGCATATCGAAGCGCTGCGAGCCAGGCGTTTGCCAATCTGATCACGCACCGTTTCGATGTATACCAAGAAAGTGACGATTTCTGATAATGATAAATAGAAAACACATCGTGTCTGGCGGCTTCCCTTCTGTGTTAGGGCAACCAATTCATAAGCTTGTTTCTAATGTAATCAGATGAAAGGCGCTCCTGCTCTAAACGTGAAGATTGGAACCGGCCAGAAATGAGATCATTAAACAACTGTGCTTCATCCTCATTTAGCGATGAAGGATTGGATTCAACTGGATTTGATTCAGGAACCATTCTCTCTTCATGGGCTTTAACAGTTTCAACGTCCATCATCAGAGGCTCAATATCCACAAACTTGTTTCTGGCGTCACTGAGAATAGACAAACCCCAAGTATCAATATCTCCCCAATATCCTACACGTTTATCTTTCAACCAGACTGCATCCATCCAGGCAATGTTTTTCCCTCCTCCTATCACCGCGATCGTGTCAAACATTTCGGGTAATGCCAGACCAGACTGTAGGTTTTCTACTACTAATATATTCGATGCCGGAAGTTCGTACTGTCTAAGTAATTCGCCGGGTATTTGTAGTATCGGTATTCCACCAAGTGCAGCCATCACAGCACGGCAAAGCGGCCTGATAGTTAACCAACCTTTGGGGTTTATTGAACACCCCAACCAAGCAATAAGACCACCTGATGCCGAAACAGCTCCCTTGTGAATGATATCGGCCAACTCTTCGATCAGGATTTGGTGATTCTCAAGAAACTTAGTATCAATCCCAATGAGTGGCAGTGCTCTTAGATATTGCCCTTCCCCTAAGCCTTGCTTTAATTGTGGCAGCAACTTTGCTAATAATTCCGCATCTCTCAACGAGAGTTTTTCCACAATATCTATGCACTTAACCAATGCAGGATAGAGATCTTTATTAACCCACAAAAATGGCTTCATATTTCTTTCCCATACCTTACTTCGGGAAAGGGCATCACTCCCTAAAAATTGAATCAGACATTGCATCGATTCAATGACAACAAAAGTTGGAATGCGTTGCTCAGATAGCTCCCTGAAATTCTTAGAAGACCACTCCACGACATCTTGATGGGGAAATGATTTCCACTCATCAATAAACCGTTGGAAATGAACTATATCTAATATGGCAGAATTCCCTTTGGGTGGCTTCAAGCCAACGCGAATAGGGAATGCCTTGATGCCCAGTAACCGGGCTTTTAGTGAGGGAAGACTATCCCACTCACGCTGCCTAATGATGCTTTTAACTTGTGCTGGCAATAACCCCCAACGCACCTCATACTGCCCTCTTTTCATGTCAGTTTCTCAAACTCAATACCCAGATCAGCAGCCTCATCAGGCAACTTTTTCTCCTTCTCTTCGCCCATTCTCCGGTCAATCTCTTCCCAAGTCACTTCACATAAATGGCTGTCATGGTTTTCCTGATCTCTTTCCGCAATGAGCAGTGAACGAGCAGATTCCCTTGCCAGATTCAGGTTTTTATAAGGCGTAATCAAATTAACGTGAATATGAAGCTCTCTAAATACTCGGAGCACCCGCCGACTTACCGTTTCAGCCGTATTTGAGAATGCCTCATCCAAGAAAACAGTACAGTAAACCGGACGATCATAGCCATCTGGCGTCAAAACATAGGCCAAACTTGCCGCGACAATAGTCGCCGCAAATGACTCTTTCTCGCCACCTGACTTTCCACTGGATGACTCCAATACATCACGAATCTCACCGGTATTACTATCCAACTCTTCGGCATAAAATGACATCTGATAACGAGGATCAAGCAACCTTAAACTTTCTAATGTATTTGAGGAACCTGGCGCACTTGCTTTCCCAAGTATTTCAACTACTTTAGCCAATTGACGGAACCGTGCTTCATGGTCATCACTGGTTACCTGACTCAGCACCTTACGCAAATGCTGTTCAAACTCATTAACATGTGGGAATTTCTCTCTCTTTGAACCCAGCTTTAAATGTGTCCCTGATCGAAACTCTGTACGCTTAAGGACCCGGTTAATGATATCAATCCGTTCGAGGACATCTTCCCGTTCAGATTCAAGCTTAGTTTTAATCCGCGCCAGTGACTGCGTTGCATGCTTATTCAACCGCTCAATAAACTGCTCCACAAGGTTGGGAAGCCCTTCCTCTTCCAGTTGTCGCAAATGATTAAGATAATCAGGTAAGCCATCAATATTACTTTGCCAGTCAACCGTGAAGACTTGCCATTTATCGTTAGACCTGAATGAGACCATAATGCTAATGGCTAATCTTTCCGCTTTGTCTTTACTGTTTCGGCTAATATCTAACAGACGTTCTAAATCGTCTTCAACTCTCAATACCAATTCAGACATCCGGCCTAAATCGTTTGTATTAAGTACGCCAACCCGAATCGCAAGTAATTGCCGGGCTGAATCAGGTAATCCTTTCGACGCTTTTTCCTGCGCTTTGCTCCATTCCTCTTTTGCATTTTTCAGCGTATTTTTAACGCCACCAGAATCAGAGTTGAGCTGATTTAATACCGATTGAATTTGAGCTAGCTGCCCTTTAGCCGACTCCCAACGCTCTCTGGCCTTATCAAGATCACCCCCTGACTGTTCCAACACCTTGAGGTCAGCCTGCAAATCAGAAAGCTTTTCGTGCCAGTAAGGAGCATTAATATCATCCCAGCGGTAACCTTGGATCTTCTCCCAAAGAATTTTACGATCAGAAACAGAATTCAAATCTTGACGGGCTTGACTCACCTTTTTCTCGGTTTCTGCCAGTTGCAGAGTTAACTCTTTTTTATCGTTATTAAGAATGGCTAAACGTGACTTGTTCGAAAAACCCAGACACCAGCGCCTTCTGTCGTCTATCCGGTGCTGATCTTTTTTCTCAAAGCGCCCCTTATCCATGTGCATCAACCCCTGCTGTGTCATCGAAAACGGGGTTTGATCCAATTCTTCCGTACTTGAAACACATTGCAGGTCAAATCGCTGCAAATGGTGCTTGAGCCACTCTCGATAAGGGTGATTACGCCATACCAGTTTCCTTAGATAACCATCAGACTTAAACACCACCGATTGATCTTGAGTTGTAGAATCATTCACAACTTGAACACGGACATGTAAACCGGTATGTCGGGTATTCAACCAACGAGTCACCATCGAATAACAATGATGTGGCACAGCAAGTGTGGTTCGTAACCCGCCTAACGCCCTCTCTATCGCGCCCTGCCAGCTCTTTTCACGATCTTCGACATCGATAAGCTCACCGATAAATACACACTGGTCCTTACTTAATTCTAAAGAATTAACCAGTTCATCTCGCAGTTGCTGATATTTCACATCAATATTGGAATCGGGTCTTGCCTCGATCTCACGAATTTCCTGAGAGATATCATGGATATTGGCTTGTAGCTCACTGAATTTAGCACTGATGGTGGCAAACCTGTCCTGATACTCTCCTTCTTCTTGCTGAATACTGGCAAGCCGGGTTGATGCTACGGATTGATTTTTAAGAAACACCGCCTCCTCTAATACAGAAGGAAGAGCCAGCTCGTTAGCATGAGTTTGATATTGCGATGAATTTCTAACCACCCGACTCAATTGAGCTTGGGTATGATCAACCTCTTTTCTCAGCGACTCTATTTTATCCCCACCAAATTGAAGATATTCCTCGTGCCTTCGCTCAACCAACTTATTCGCATCCACTTTCTGCTCTTCAGCTTGGCTAATTTTGAGGAGTAGCGCTTCCAGTTCAGCCTCAATATCGGCAATTTTTTCACTCCACAATTGTGCGAAAATCTCCCCAAAGTAGACCGGGAGACTATTTTTCTCAGCTATCAGCTCCGCAAATTCTTTCGTTGTTTTTTCGATAATTGCGTTGAGTTCAGGTAACCTGGATAAGTGCACTTTTTGTGCTCTTGCATCCACTAATTGACTATGAATTGCCACCAGATCAGCAAACTCTTCCACGACCTTTTTAGCATCATCCTTGACCGTACTCGGTTCCAGTACCAATTCACGAATCAACCCGGTTAAATCATCAATTTTTTTCAGACCTAACGCCCGCGACAAAAGTGCAGGCGCATTCTTATTGTCCATATACAGGAGCTTTCGGTACAACTCTTGATAATCAGAAAAATTATCATCACAGCACGTAATCGTCGGGTCATCACGAAGCCATTGCTTGAATGCCCGAGCATTACCGTTCCCAAAAGCATTCAGCATTTCCTTAAGAGCCAGGTCTCTTTTGGCAACAACATAAACTCGTGTCACATCCGCGAGCACATTCGTCGATTTAGTAATCCAGAAAAGCGCCGCAAGCGTGATTTTTGACCCATCATCACCCTGATATAAAGCTCTAAGCCCAGTCACTACGCCAGACTCACGCTTACTTCTGACTCTCGTCCCCGCTCCGTCATGGGCAGATCCAAAACTTCCCCGCATATAGGAAAGTAAAGTCCGGTCAGAACGATCACCCTGTGCCGCAGCTACATTGAAAGTTGCCTTTCCGGCAGGAAGCAGCAAAGCCATAAGGCCATCAATAAATGTCGATTTTCCGGCGCCATTATCTCCAGTGACTAGCGTTCCCATAGGATCTATCAACGCGGTATGCAAGCCATTAAATGACCCCCAGTTATAAACTGAGAGTTCAGCTAATCTGATTTGACCAACATGAAATAATGAATTAGCCGAAAGAGTTTGATCAGTCATTTTCATCTCCTGTCTCTTCCCCTTCATTTTGATAATCAACAGCGTCGCTGCCATTTTTATTTAGCTCAATACCCTTCTCTCCCGCTATTTTCAGGTATTCATTAAGCATACTTTCGAGAAATTCAGCGCTGACTACATAGCGGATCACCGGCGTAATCTCGAAGCGATCCTCGCTTCCTCGGACCGAACTCAATATTTTTTTCGTCACCATTTTCTCAAGAGCACCCTTGAGTTTTCTCCGGTCAGATTTAGTACTGTTTGTCAGCGGTAAAAACGGTGTCAGATGGGATTCTATACGTTCTATATCAATGATAACCCTTTGCTCTCCCGATGTTTCCCGGTCCTGGTAATGTTTACGCAGCACCAACAGCAACAATGTATCGTATAAAGAGAGCGTTCTTCGGCTAATCAGAGAGACAACCTCTTCATCATCTATACCCAATAATTCAGTATCTTCCTCATTCTGAAAGCCAGCTATAAAGGCAACACCTGCTTTTTCATCTAAGATTAACTTCAAATAGACTTCTGACAGATGTTTGCGCACAGCACATTGGTATCGACAAAGTAATTCAAACAATTTAGCTTTCTGCGAAGACAAAATAACGCCCTGACGCAGCAAGCTAACCAGCACCCGGCGCGCATCCAGCGGCATATCACTGTTTGAGTTTTCAACGTGCTTACTGACTAATACATCATCAACTTCACCGGATGGGCTTTGGTTGACAACCGAAAAAGCAACATCAGATTCAACGCCAGCTGTATCTGTAAGCGGATCATACTCTGATTGAGTATGGTGTTTTATCAACTGATCGAAGAACCCTGTTTTCTGTTCTTCCTGAGGATCGGAATGAGACTTCCCAGAGGTAGCGAGGGCGCCATTATCTTTATTCAACTTTTTACCTACATGCATTACAGCCCTCACTATATATATACAACCATTTTCTATTCACTCTAAAGAACCAATTCATCCAAACTATCTGGAAACAGGTCAGCACTCAGCAAGAAAGTGGGTATAGACGCCCGCAAGCGAACTCCCCGTTTGTCACTGATTTCAATTGATTCCTTTTCTTCCAATAATGCAGCCCCGACAGATTTGGCCACCCGCAAATAGGCAACTAACTCCTCCAACCCTGAATTAATCGGCTGATAATTTGCAATAGACGCAATTGTCATTGGACCAAACTCTTTTAACGTTGCTAACGCCCTCTCAGCAATTAATCGAATTTGAACAACATCAAGGCAATCCAGCATTTGCATACTCGGTTCCCGAGAGTTGAGCTGTTCTTCAGCACCTGAAGTATCCAGCTTTTCATCAGGTGATTTAAGCAGCATGCTTTCAGGAGAGCTAATACTTGCCGCGCCAACGGGCAGTGACAGAGTTGTTGCCGTTTGTAAGTCATAACCTGAGTTCTTTAATTCAATGGCGAGTCGTTCCAATTGACCAAGCAATCTATCAACCGCACGATTTTCTTGAGCAGTACCACTCTCTATGTAAGCACGCAAACTCTCTTCCGTTCTTCGCCTAATTTGAAAAACTCTGTCACTCTCGCGGCTTAGTTCTCTCATGAGCTGACTTAAGAATTGCCGCTGTTGGGCACTTAAGTGTTCTGCGACCGGACGGCTTAAAATACTGCGAAGCTGATCTCGTAGCTCCATAGTTCTATTTTGATCACATAACAAATCAAAAAAGCTTTCAAACGCACTACCGGCGTCAGTTTTAGCCAGTAATGCCTCTTTTTCTAAAACAGCAAGCAGGATATCTCCTCTAGTGGAGTCCCCCTCAATAATTTGAATACGAATTTCCTGATCCAACCGACGAATTTCATCTTCAACACGGCGAAAATCACCCGTTAAAACAGAAGCCAGTTGGTAAATTTCACGAATTCTTTCCCGCTGTTCAGCCCCGGTTAATTCGGTCACAACGCCGGCCCTTAGAGCATCAATCTCTCTTTGGATCTCAGATTTTCTATCTTCCAAAAGTGCGACACGCTCATCGGCATTTGGGCTAATCGCTACTGCAAAGTCCCTGACCGCTTCCTGCACAATTCGAAGATGAGACGCAGTGGTTCCTGAATTGCGTTCATCAAGCCCCTGGCTAAAACGGAGTGCAATTTCACTGGCATCCGTTTTAGTTAATGTGTCATCCATCTCACGCAACCAGCCTTCCCGAATCCATTTATTGAGATAAGTACCCGCTCCCGTTTCAGTTTCCCAAATGCCAAGTTCACGACAGCGTACCAACTCTGCATCAAGTGACACACGGGCACGACCAAAAGGGACTTCACTATCCTCGGAAAATAACTCCCCCAAAAATGCCAAAATTACAGGAGCATTATCAGCTCTCAACAGTTTCCAGGCAGCACTTTCCTGAAATAGACGGCGGTACTTTGCCTGTAACCCTTGGAAATTCAACTTGCCTCCCTCTGTGTGGTGATGAATAAAGAGCGATTAGATGAGCATTAGCCCACAGCCATCCTTTCCAAAAAGCCACCACCAAGAATTTTGTATAATTTACAATCGATACAATCAAATAAAACCATATCATCATATTTTTTTATTATGTCAACACAAATTACTGACTTTTAAACTATTCAGCGTTGCGACCAATGGGAGAATTAAACTTATTAAAGTCACCTATTTTTGAAGAATAGCGACAACATGATGGTGAAAAACAAAAACTGCTAGCGCAGACAGATAATAAGGAGATAAACAATGTCTCAATTATCATCAACAAGAAAAGCGGTGGCAGTACCTTTTCAAGGTAAAAATGAGCGGTCTGGACAAACCGCCCCGATACAAACAATGGAAAACGCCTACGCGTTACTTTCTACGAACAGGCAAACCAGTACCGCGCTTCCCATCTTGCGGCAAAACCAGCACCGCTACTGACCAAGCCGGTAGCGTGACCGCGCCATCTTTCGCAATTCTGGTACCCGCCGCCAGAGATGTATGGCCCAGTTCCCTTTGAATATTATTCAACTTCAACCCTCTGACGTTAAGATCTCTTACTGTGGCAGGATGTGGAGCCGCATTAATCATCACCACCAAACCGTCAAATCGCGAATCACGGTCATCACCAGTAGTATTACCATCATCTATGGTCATCACCAGCAACCCAAGCTGCTGATGCGGCCCAACGTTACGGAAATCAACACGTTGTTTAACCGATGCACCATCACCAAGAGTCATCAGTGGTGAATATTGACGCAAGCGCAACAATTCCTGATAAAAAACCGCCATCTGTAATAATTCAGTCCGGCCCGGTTTATCTACCACATTTTTCACTTTTTCAATCAATGCATAATTTTCGCCATCAACACGCTGATCCGGCATACCAACATCATAGTTGTTATCTTGGTAAGTGTAGCTAACACGGTTAAACCAATCACCGGAATTATAGGAATCGCGGGTAAAAGATTTTGAACGTAGTAACTCCGATCCGTGTTGAGCAAAGGCCAATCCTTGTCCAAGGAATGTCGTGGCGAGGGATATTGCCTGCATACGAACTCGTGTTGCCAGATTCGCCTCACGTGAAGCTTTGTAGCTGATTATGTCCCACAGCGTTTGGTTATCGTGCTTAGAGACATAATTAATCACCTCAATGGGATCAGCGGCATAACCGGCTATAGCGCCTTTGTAGTTAATTTCCCTACCCGTTTTTACCGTCCCATCTTTATCGATTATCACAAAATCAGCCAAATTACCCGCCATGCCAAGACGTACCAGATCCGCCAGATGACGCACCTCATTAGCATCTAACCAAGCCATTTCGTTCAGTAACGTTCCCGCGCCATTGCCCACTCCCTGGTTAATACGAATAGTGTCAGCGGAATCAAACGGCCCACCACCTTGTACCGCGTCGCGTAATCGATCAGAGAAAGTACCAATTCCAGTGCCTTTAAGATTAATCTGTGAAGCCATCTCGAAACGGTCGTCCTGCCCGGAATTCCAACCTTCACCGAAGAAGTAGACCGATGGGTTAATCGCGCGTACTTTTGCCAGCGCCGATAACATCTGTGCCTTGGGATGAAAACCCATTAAGTCAAAGCGGAATGCGTCGATCTTATAGTCCTTAACCCAAGTAACCAATGAGTCTTCAATGAGCTTAGCGAACATGCGGTGCTCTGGCGCCGTATCGTGACAACAAGTGTTAGATTCAACATTGCCCGTGATCTCATCCAAACGATGATAATACCAAGGCACTACCTTATCCAATACCGAGGATCGGTGCGTCGGTCCGGCTGCGTTGGTATGGTTATACGCCACGTCCATGATCACATTCATCCCCAATTGTTGCTTGATGGCCTGAATCATGGCGCGAAACTCTTTTATACGTATCGAACCTTCCGCATCTGTAGCATAAGAACCTTCCGGTACCGAGTAATGAAACGGATCGTAGCCCCAGTTGTAGGAGTCGGTTTCTGCAATCATTGCATTCAGCTCTTGTACCTGCGGGTTATTGGCACTATCACCGCTCTTCAACTCCTGCAACACTTCACCCACGGTCTGTAAACCATTGCAATAATCAGCAAAACGGCTGCTTCTCACCTTTGAATTAACCTGGCACAAACGACTAAATGGGTGATTAAGATCGGCCACTTCGTTGCTAAATTCATTAATGGAAGCCACATCAAATACTGGCAACAACTCTATATGAGTGACTCCAGCCTGACTCAGTGCTTTAAGATGTTTGAACATATCGCTGTCATTAGCAGTCAGAGCCAGATATTTACCTCGCCAAGCTTCCGGTACCGTGTTATCTGCAACGGAGAGATCACGAACATGAGCTTCATATATGGTCATACGCGCAATGTCCGCCGGTGTATTTTGCGAACGCGGCATGATCAGGCTATTCCAATTTTGTGGTTTTAGCGCCTCATCATCCAAATTGATGACTTGACTGTACTCCGAATTGGTGGACAAACTGTGAGAATAGGGATCAGTAACTTCGTAGTGCTCCACATTACGGGAATATGGATGGTATACCGTTAAAGCATAGCGGTAGTAAGCACCAACCAGCTCTTTATCACCTTGCCATAACCAGGAACCACTAGCAGGATCACGGTTCATTGCATGATTGGCAATGACCTGTTTATTTGCATCATAGATAACCAATCCAACATGCTGAGCAGTAGGCGCCCACAAGCGAAAGGTAACACCGGTATCGCTAACCAGCGCACCATATTCCAGCATGTCAGCATCGTTAGCGAAGCAATCATCCAACACACCAGCCGTTTGTACTTGAGTAGCCGACAATAGCAAGCCAGCTTCATTGGTCGCCAACGCCACCAGATCACCGGTAAGCAGTGTATCAACATCCGTGTTCTCTGGCAGGCGGAACGCTGTTAATTTCTTCAAGTGCGGGAATCGCTCAGCCGTCTTCTGGTTCAGAGTCGTCGGCGTTAACGTCAGATAGTTATCGATGAAGTTTCCTTCATCGTTAGCTTCCACCTTACCATTTCGGTTGTAATATAAGCGGACATAAGGCTTATCCGCTCCACCCGACCATAACAGAGTCTGGTCATCGACCCAATGTGCCGAAGCCTGAGAAACACCAAACACGGAATTAAAGGCTGCCGCGCGGCTGCCATAGATTTGATAATTGCCGGGTATCACAGAGACGGTACGGTTACTGAAATCGGAGAAGGAAATTTTCAGGTCACTGTCAATCAATTTAGTGTTGTTACCATCACGCACGATAAAATTGATACAACCCTCGTCCTTGGTTAACGGTATTACCCAGTAAGGCCCATAGCTATCGCTGCCGGTGGGAATTGCACTGGTGTCGTTCCAGCTTGATGAAGGGGAAGCCAAGGCATCACAATTTTGATCATTCCATAAGTAGAGGGTGTTGGTACTGTAGTCACGGTTCGTTGTTGGGCTTTGACTTAATTTAGCAATGTCCACCAAGTGGATCACTGCCTGAAAATTGCCGGCAGTAGCAGCCTCACTGGGTACTTTATTAGGGATATGCGCCATCGGTTCCTCCGGGGATTCGGGTAAAGAACTATTGTTATCACAGCTTGCCAGTAGTAAAACGAACGTACTGCTTAATAGGGCTAGGTAAGCCCTTTTCCAGAAGTGAGCTACCATAATCAGACCTTTTTAATAGAAATAAATCGTCGCCGATATTATTGTTAATAAAATAGGAATGAAATATTAAATAATGTCTCAGATGAGTCAGCATCCTCCTGGTTTTGATATTAATAGGGAGTAGGAGTTAGGAGTAGATACTTTTTTGTGATATTGCGCACGATAATAATGTAATGATCTTTTATTACATAAGCCTATGTGTGAGTTTATTTGTATTACTCCATTAGATACAGATTAAAATGATGTCAAATACAGTCATTGTCATTTTATATATTTTCACAAACTTTATTATTTCTGAAAAAAAAACACTTTTCGTAATGCAGGATTATTAAGTAATTCCTTCCCTCCTAATCCTGCATTTTTCTTGCATTAGATATAAGTGTAATTTGTTACATGACCTGCACCTGTGTAAAAACATAAAGCTTGATCATTGCGACCAAAACAATAGCCTAAAATAAGATTATAATCTGGATAATTAATATAATATTGCATATCTTGATATGTAAAATTCCTTATGTTTTTAATATGGCCTTGTTTATTTATATTATCGATAACACAACTAATTATATACACATTAGCCAAGAATATACTTATTTATAAAGTCGCTATTTTAAAATAAAACTGAGACTAAATATGGCCTGTTAACCATAAACAAAATCAATGAGAGGCAATAACTTCATTCCAGTTATTGCCTCTGTGCAAATTATGATAATGAAATATATTAAACCTAAATTCTATATTCCTAATATCAATACAACGAATGTTTTAATCATAAGTAGAAATAGAGATTTATTTTATTATCGTTATCCCTGTACATTTTATAACTTGTTATGATTAAGATAAATCTGATGAAATTTTCTGAATTGCATCAAAAGCACACTGTTGGTCTAAAGAACCACTCGGTGCGCCACCAATACCAATTGCACCAATCACTTCATCACCAGATTTAACTGGAACACCACCACCAAGTAATAGGAAGCCTGGGATATCCCCTAAATATTGAGCACCAAGATTTGATTGTGCGGTTTTCATTACGTCCTCTGACGTTCTCTGGGTAGATAACGCGGTATAAGCTTTCATTTTGCTCGCCTCAACGGTATGCAACCCGGCTTTATCCATACGCTGAACCGCTTTTAAAACTCCACTTTTATCAATAACAGAAACCGCCACGTTATAATTATTCGATTTACAGGACTGAATTGCCTCAGAAGCTAATTTATTTGCTACCTCAAGAGTAATATTACGTTCAGTAATTAATGATGAAGCAAAAGCAGATTGAGCGAATAAACCTGCTGCTAGGACAGTATAGAAAAGAGAATGTTTCATAGGTAAACCTCATTAAGTTTAAGTTGATGAATTATCCTGTTCTAACTTAATGAGATTTATCGGCTATAGCTATTCGGCCAATTACTTATTCGACTCAGTAGAAATACTTAGTCATAAGATAATGACTTAAATAATTCATACTCTTTGACTAACTGCGGTAAAGAATGTATATCCAATTTATGAAATATATTGGCTCGATGAACCTCAATAGTACGTGGTGATAATGATAACTGTTGAGCAATTTGTTTGCTGGTTTTACCTTCCAAAATAATTTTCATCACTTCCCTTTCACGTTCAGATAATTGGCTGAATTTCATCTTCAATTGTTCATATATCTGACGTTGCTTAAATACTTTCTGATGAAATAATAATGCACTTGAAACTGTTTCAATTAATAAATCTGCATCAATAGGCTTGGTTAAAAACTCGAAAGCACCATTTTTAAAAGCACGACGACAAATATCAATATTTCCGTGTCCGGTCATGATAATGACCGGTAATGTACTATTGAGTTTCAATAGATCGGCCTGCAATACCAATCCAGGTTTTCCCGGCATACGAATATCCAATAAAATACATCCCTGAAGCGCTGCAATATTCTTGCTACCCATTTCATCAAGAAATTGTTGCGCACCAGGAAATGAATTTACCTGCCAATTCATTGTTTCTAATAACATAGATAATGAATCACGGATCGCTTCATCATCATCAATAAGATAAATCACTGCCGCCATTATTTCTCCTTACCTTTATTAGTTGGTAACCAAATAATAAAACGCGCTCCTCCTGTTTCACAATTTTCAGCATTAATATCACCACCAAGTTTATGAATTAATGTTTCCGTTAATGTCATTCCCAACCCCATACCTTGTTGGCGTGTTGTGAAGAATGGAATAAACACGTTTTTTAAAGCTTCATCATTTAATCCAGGACCACCATCTGTTATCGTGATTCTTATCATTTCATTAATATAAGCGATATCGATACAGATCCAATTTTGATATTCTGGCTGACCTTGCTCTTGCTGTGCCTGAATAGCATTGCTGATTAAATTATGAAATATCTGCTCAATCCATAACGGCTCGGCAGATATCATTGGCAACTCATCACAAATATGCTTTATTATCTTGATCTTACCGGCCTTAATTTCATTTTCAAGCAATATCTCAACTCGACCTAATATCGATTGAATATTTACAGATTGAAAAATAATACTACCGGCAGTCAGTTTTTGACGATATTGCGTTAATAAATTTGCGATGCGTTGAGTTTGCAAAATTGATGAATCTAGTATCGGCGTCACTTTATCATATTGCTGCTTTTTCATTAACCGCAATGCAGTTTGGTTATAACTCATAATCGCCGTCAAGGGCTGATTTAATTCATGAACAACACCTGTTGCCACTTCATCCATTGTATTTAAGCGGGTAAATTCAAAGAAATGTGCTCGTAAATCAGAAATTTTCCTCAACCTTTTATTCTTCTGAATTAAAAAGATAAAACAGATAATCACTGCCCATAGAAAACTCAGACAAGCAATATAGCCCCACGGAAGTTTAGACCATTGTTGATCGTTACCCACTTTGAGCACAAAAGACTGAAAACGATTAGTTAATTTTTTCTCCCAGTTCCAAAAATAGTGCTCTTTCTCCAACCCATACGTAATCAATGGGCGATTATTCCAATCCAGTTGTACCATTCGAAATTGTGAAAATAATGATAGATCTTTCATTAAGATATTAAGATCTATTAATAACCGGATATTATCGCGTTTACTATTAAGCCAATATCTTCCCTCTCCCTCTTCACTGATTATAGGGAATATTAATACATTCATTGGCATCTCTTGTAATCCGACGATTTGTGGAAAATTTTCCTGTAGCTGATCTAATTCGATATTAGTATTCGTTAGTGATACAATCGCGTCATGTTGTGCCAGCTTTTCACTCAGCTCTCGATAAAGAATATTAAATGAAACTGTTTGTTGTTGATAATTCTGATTTAGTGAATGATTAATCATTCCCCAAATAGTCAAACCTGTTAACACAACCCACGCCAAAAAATGCCACATATGATTACCTGAAAAGATATCTTTCATGACGTTAAAATACAGTCAGAATATATAAAAGAAACGGCTATTAAACAGAATGAGTTGAATTTTAGAGAACATTTAGCATTGAGCAGCATATTAAAATTCGTTATAGCGTAATTATTTCATCAAAACATTTCTTAAAATAAATAGTTGCCTATGGTAAATGAAACTCCAGCTCTAGCTTATTTTGTCTAAGCATGTTTCATGCCCCTGATCAAATTATTTCGATAGATAGACCCCAGATAAGGGTTTCGGTGACCCCTATCAAAGCTCTTAATATCATGTCAAATTTACTGAATAATCTAAGGTAATCACCTAATAAATCGACTCGATGAAAGGGTTTTCTTTCCCTTGGGCATCACACCGATATCTAAAAAAATAGCAATATTTATCAAATAATTGAGATAAATCTTCACCATTATTCTATATTTGACCAGAAAAAACACTTTACAATCGATAGTGATAATTATTATCATTCGTATCGCTTTCAGATGAACTGCCTTCAGGGTACAGATGAAAGCACGACATTGCTCACATTGCTTCCAGTGTTTACTTTAGCCAGCCAAGTGCTGGCTTCTTTTTATTAATTAATCCAATCACCCTTTGTTTAAAATATTTGAATTTTTAAGTCAGATTTTTAAGCTTTAATGCTATCTCTTCTCAATTAGACTGTAAGAACCATTGAGGAGATTTAAATATGATCCATTTACGCAAAGCCTCAGATCGTGGCCATGCCGATCATGGCTGGTTAACTAGTTGGCATACCTTCTCATTTGCCAGCTATTACGATACTAATTTTATGAATTTCTCAGCATTGAGAGTCATTAATGAAGATTTCATCAAAGCAGGTCAAGGCTTTGGTACCCATCCGCATAAGGATATGGAAATACTGACCTATGTTCTTTCTGGTGCCGTTGAACACCAGGATAGTATAGGAAATAAAGAGCGAGTACCTGCTGGTGAATTCCAAATTATGAGCGCAGGTACCGGCATTCGCCACTCAGAATACAATCCGAACAGTGATAGCCAATTGCATCTGTATCAAATTTGGATCATCCCAAGTAAAACGGGTTTAACACCGCGCTATGAACAACGCCGTTTTGATGATGTACAAGGCCGCCAATTGGTGCTCTCGCCTGATGCCCAGGATGGTTCAATGAAAGTATTTCAGGATATGACTTTATGGCGTTGGGTACTTAAGGATCACGAAACCACCGAATATGTTACAGAAAAAAGCCGTTATATATGGATTCAAGTCATTCGTGGCGAAGTAACGGTTAATGGTGTCAAAGCCACCACCAGCGATGGTCTGGCTATTCGAGATGAAGTCAATTTTCAACTTAGCACCAGCAGTGATAGTGAAATATTGTTGTTTGACCTTCCTCCAATATAAATATCAAATAAGCCTCACCCTAACGGATGAGGCTAAAAAATTCACAATTACAGTTTAGGGCCTGCTTTCACTAAAGCTTCCCCCGCCGGGGTATCGGTATATTTATCAAAGTTGTCGACAAAACGATGAGCCAAATCTTTCGCCTTCTCTTCCCATTGAGATTTATCTGCATAAGTCTTACGTGGATCAAGAATATCGGTATCCACACCCGGCAACGCTGTCGGAACCGCTAGATCGAAAATAGGTAATGTAATGGTATCAGCCTCCTCAATATCACCATTTAGGATGGCATCAATGATTCCACGGGTATCCTTAATCGAGATCCGTTTACCCGTTCCGTTCCAGCCAGTATTTACCAGATAAGCCTTAGCACCTGCTGCCTGCATACGTTTTACCAACACTTCCGCGTATTGGGTTGGATGCAAAGTCAGGAATGCAGCACCAAAACAAGCAGAAAATGTAGGTGTTGGTTCAGTCACACCACGTTCGGTACCTGCCAATTTTGCCGTAAAACCAGATAGGAAGTGATATTGAGTCTGTTCAGGTGTCAGGCGAGATACCGGAGGTAACACACCAAATGCGTCCGCAGTCAGGAAGATGACCTTAGTTGCATGGCCCGCTTTGGAAACCGGCTTAACAATGTTTTCAATATGGTTGATAGGATAAGAAACACGGGTGTTTTCAGTTTTTGAACCATCATGGAAATCAACCGTGCCATCTGTCAGTACAGTAACATTTTCCAGCAACGCATCACGTCTAATCGCATTGTAGATATCAGGTTCCGCTTCTTTGGACAGATTGATGGTTTTCGCGTAACAACCACCTTCAAAGTTGAATACACCGTCATCATCCCAACCGTGCTCATCATCACCAATCAGCTTACGTTTTGGATCAGTAGAAAGTGTGGTTTTACCTGTACCAGATAAGCCGAAAAAGACCGCAACGTCCCCTTTCTCACCCACGTTAGCAGAACAGTGCATCGAAGCAATGCCTTTCAGTGGCAACAGGTAGTTCATCATAGAGAACATCCCTTTCTTCATTTCGCCACCGTACCAGGTACCACCAATAAGCTGCATACGCTCTGTCAGGTTAAACGCAACAAAGTTTTCAGAGTTCAAACCCTGCTCTTGCCATTGCGGGTTGGTGCATTTTGCACCGTTCATCACAATAAAATCTGGTTTGAACTCAGCCAACTCTTCATCTGACGGACGGATAAACATGTTTTTAACAAAGTGGGCCTGCCACGCAACTTCTGTGATAAAGCGGACTTTCAATCGTGTATCTGCATTAGCACCACAGAAAGCATCAACTACAAACAAACGTTTGCCTGAAAGCTGTTTAGTTACCAAACCTTTCAGATATGTCCATGTTTCCTGCTGTAATGGCTTGTTATCATTTTTACCTTTTCCCTGGTCAGCCCACCATACAGTGTCACGGGTGACATCATCACGAACAATGTACTTATCTTTGGGGGAACGCCCCGTGAAGATCCCCGTATCGACAGCCACAGCCCCCAGGTTGGTCAGAGTGCCACTCTCGCAGCCTTCGAGTGAAGGTTTGGTTTCTTCTGAAAATAACAACTCATAGCTTGGATTATAAATAGTTTCATTAACATCATGGATTCCATAGTCCGCGAGTTCCTGCGGGGTAATACCTTTAACACTCATGTTATTGCTCCTGGGTAGTCACGCTTTTTCTGTGAGCAATAATAAATAGTTATGATTAATTAACAGCGATAGTTATCAAAAAATTGAAAACCCACTATTTTTTTAAGTTTAATCTGGGGCCAAAGGCACAAAAGCAGTTTTGAATATGATGGATATTGATAGCAAGGCGCGAATCCGCGCCTTAAGAGGTGAGAAAATTTGTTTAGATAGAATATCAATGGAGCCGATTCTTTTTTTCTGTTCTGATTGCAGCAAGATCATCAGCATCAAAAATATAATGCGTGCCACAATACTCACACTCCATATCAATGTTGCCATCTTTCTGCAAAATATGATTAACATCCTCATCGGAAAGTGTAACTAATGTGTCAGCACAACGTTGGCGAGAACAAGTACAACGAAATTCGACCGCTTGCGGTTCATATAATATGACATCCTCTTCATGATAAAGGCGGTGCAAGATCTCCTTAACTTCCAATGAAAATAACTCTTCACCTTTAATGGTTGCAGTAAGTTGCGCCAGATGATCAAAAGCTTCTGTACACCCCTGTTCCGCCGTCGGCAGAATCTGTAGCAACATACCACCAGCAGAAACTCTTCCATCCTGAATGCCAGTACGGATAAATAGACGAGTAGGTAACTGTTCAGACTGTCTGAAATAATCATCAAGGCAATTCGCCAGTGTTTCACCTTCCAATGCAACTACTCCCTGATAACGCTCACCATGAGTTGGCGTAATGGTAATAACCATATAGCCAGTACCAACCATCTGTTTCAAACTGCTATTTTCAGTCACTAATCCATCAACACGAGCGACACCACGCATTTGTTGCTGATGATTGCCATTAATCACTGCCAGTTTGACCGGGCCATCTCCCTGAATCTGAACCGTAATATCACCATCAAATTTCAGTGTTGCAGTTAATAGACTGGTTGCTACCAACAGTTCTCCCAATAATTGCTGTACCGGCTGCGGGTAGTCATGATTTTCCAAAATATGCTGGTAAGTTTCACTGGCTAAAACCAGTTCACCACGTACAGAATAATTCTCAAATAAAAAGCGGTGTAATTGGTCGTGTTTAAACATAAATATCTCTCATTCGAGCAAGTTATTCCTGCCCACTTAATTTAGTGTTTTTAAACTTAATCAGCGTGCGTCTTTCTTTTTTATCCGGTCGGCGATCAGGATGAGGCATAGTTAATGCATTCATTTTTCGAGCAATTGCCATTTTTTCCCGGTTAGCAATACTCGCTTCCGTCTCTTGGTAAAGTTGCTGCGCCTCCGGCGCACTGCCCCGATGATTGCTTAGTGCAAGAACTTCAACTATACGTTCATCATTACCTTGACGCAGTTTAATTTCAGCCCTTGGTTCAACCAATTTACTCGGTTTACTCCTTTGACCATTATAGTGAACTTTACCACCGTCTATCATTTCCCGTGCAATAGCCCGTGTTTTATAAAAACGAGCCGCCCACAGCCACTTATCCAGACGGACAGCTTGATCGGAGTCTGAATTACCCTTCATTTTTCCTCTCACTATCAGCTTCGACAAATAAAATAAATCCTAACATGCCATTGTCGATTATCGCCAATGCGTAGGCGGAAAAAGTGTATTAAAACAGTTATCGTAATATTGACTGATTTTGTTTAAACGTTGTTTATTCTGCCGATTTTTCTTAACAACCAGCACAAAATTAATGATTAAGGTTGTAAAAAGAGCTAAGAATAAAACAGTAGTACCAATACAACGAGCAAACGTCATAGAGTCCAGTTCATTATGTAACACAATCCGGCGAGTTCCATTACTATCTACGGACAATTCCGTGATAATTCCCGTTGTCTCAAAGGGTGTTTGCAATACCATATCCGATAACCGCTGTAACTCACGCCATTGTTCTAACGCACTATGATCTTCCAAGGCACTATGGTCATAAGAGATGATGGCTGGCGTTATATATTCAACCAGTTGTTTGCCTTCATCACTGATAAGTAGAACACCGCCAGGAGAAGGGCTATTAAGCAGCATTGCAACTTTATCTATTTCCCGGTAGATAAATGATGATGTCGTCGCATCAACCAATTTCCCTAAAGCTTCAGCACCTGCCGGGCGCAATAAAACATGAGTGCCATCCAGCTTGCCACTTTCTGCATTCTTTAACAAAGTTAGCCAATCAATAGCACTACCCAGGTTAACCAAAGCATTTTTCAATCGTAAACAATCTGTTTCTTTTTCACATAATTTTTTAGTTTTCAATACAATATCAGAGAAATCTTCCAATAAGATCATACTAGATTTGAAAATCTCCTGAGTAAGGTCTGAATTTATTACATCGTCATTTTCCTGTAAACGTAATTGTTTATTAACAGTCGCGATCAGTTTAGCTGCATTTTCTATAATTTCTGATTCTGGTATTGGCAGTGGATTAACCCTATTCCAATATATCCCCGAACAATCTAACGGAGAAAAATAGGTGTCGCCTTTACCATTCATATTGTTTGGGGGCATATAACACATACCAATCCCTTTTGCTTTTAGGATATCCCCAACTCGCAATTCCATCCCTTCTATCATATCAGCGTCAGTGATAACTTTTGTGATGCTGCCACGCAACCAAGCAAAACTGAGTTTCATCGGTACATTAACTGGCTGATAAAAATAGAGTAGTAACATAATAAGCAAGCAGCTAACGATCATCATGAGATTTTTTCCATAACGACGATAAGGGTAATTTTTCTCTTCATCATGCAAAGAGAGATAATGCCCTTGCCTGACTACCTGACCGTTAGTGTAAATATCAATATTGGTTTTCTGATCAAAATAGTGAGCAACATAGGGCTCCCAATGAGGAGGATAGATTAAATCAATCCCACCAAGAGAAATATTACTCATTTGTCCTTGTTCAAATTCGCCAAATAATCCCCATCGTTTTGGTATACCGGTAAGACAGTGAATATCCTGGCGCCTGCATATTGAAAGTGGGCAAAGTAATGGCCAAAAACTGACAACGACTAAACTACCTGCAATCAACATCAGCCACGGCAAAAGCAGTGCCGGTGAAAGTAACGCAAGAAACCAAATGAAAAATCCGAAACACAAAAATCCCCCCTCCCAAATACCCGATGAGTGATTCAACCGGTATTCCTCCAATGTCTCTTTACGAATATTTTGTAACTTTACGCTAGTTTCACCATTTTTTTGGATCGATGCCTGCTGATGAGATATATCTGAGATTACCGGAGCAGAAGGAAAATCCTGTTGAAAATCTTTCAGAAAGTGACCATTAATCGAAACAACCAGTGGTATTGTCGCGGTGTGAACAACATCAATAATATTCTGCTGTTTAATAAAAGGCTCAAGGAAAAACGGCAAATGAATTTCTGCTATATCAATATAATAACGCCAGCTATGTCGTTCATCTGAGGCAACAGAAAACCGGGTAATAGAATGACAGATAGTATAAACCATATCATTTTTACCCATCAGAATTGGCCAACTTGTTTTATTAATACGGTCTGTTACAACTGCCGGCAACACTCGATTCAAATAACATTCAATAGCCTGGTATTCATCAGCATTAAGTTTACGATAAGTTGGTTCAGCAACAGAAGGCAGATAACGGGCGCTATCATGTAGCTTCCATTTGAAAATCAGAAAGGAAGCCATGACAATCAGGCTAATTATCAAAATAGCCAATATAACGACTGTTACTCTCATTTTATCCCTATACCTATGACAATCTTGCTATTGTTGTTTGCAAATTAGCAACTACACGTTAAGTTCTGAATTAGGTTATTTCTATTTATTTTTTTAATTTATTTTACAATGAGCTACATAATAACGCACTAAACTATATACAACATAGATCTATTTCCAAAGAGGATAAAGATAACAGTAACAACAATAACCAGCGATAATCACTATCATTTATCAAAATAATCGGCCATATTTAGTCAAACTATGGAGTGTACCTAATTTCATCATAAAATCTAAGGTTAATGAAATAATTTATGACGTAATAATGCACAGGCACTCAACTCAACCAATATTAAACCATCAGGGGCAATTATGAATGACCTGAAAAACCCTAAAATCCTAAACATAGAGGACATTGCCCATTCACGTTTATTTCATATTCAGTCAGTTGATCTCGAATTTAGTAACGGTGTAAAACGCGTTTATGAACGGATGCGTCCGGCCAATCGGGAAGCTGTTCTGATAATCCCGGTCATTGGGGATGAATTGTTACTTATTCGTGAGTATGCAGTCGGCATTGAGCAGTACGAATTGGGCTTTCCTAAAGGCGCGATCGACCCTGGGGAAAGTATCTTCGAAGCAGCTAACCGTGAATTAAAAGAAGAAGTCAGCTTTGGTGCCAGAAAAATAGAACAATTAGCCAAACTCACTATGGCCCCATCCTATTTTTCCAGCAAAATGAACATTGTTATTGCCGAAAATCTCTATCCAGAAAGCCTGGAAGGGGACGAACCTGAACCACTACCACAAATACGTTGGCCGATAGCAGATATGATGTCATTACTGGATCACGGTGATTTCAACGAAGCACGCAATGTCTGCGCCCTATTTCTGGCACAAAAATACTTAACACACCGTTGAAGTTCACAGGCACAACAGCGCTTCGTTGTGCCTGTTTTATCATCAGAATAACTCCTGACTTTCACCATTCTCAATTAAAGTCGTGCCAACTTCTTGCACCGCACTCTCTGTAGGTTGAGTGCCGTCAATGAAGTATTCACTACGGGTATCTCCGCCGCCGCCAGCAAGTTTACCTGTTTTACGATCTATCACGGCAGAAACAATCCCCGGAGGAGGTGTAACTTCTTTTTCAGGAACCCCCTCCAGCGCAATTTTCATAAAATCATCCCAAATTGGCTGCGCACTCTTAGCACCCGCCTCACCGCCACTGGCTGCTGTACGGCCAAGGCTTCTACGATGGTCATCAAAACCAATCCAAACCGTCGTGACAATATCTGGCCCATAACCTGAGAACCAAGCATCTTTTGAACTATTAGTTGTCCCAGTTTTGCCACCAATATCACGACGTTTCAGATCGCGTGAAGCACGCCAACCCGTACCTGACCAACCCGGCTCACCAAAGATATTGCTATTCAAAGCATCATGGATCAAAAATGCCAACTGAGTACTGATAACATGAGGAGCATATTCTTGCGCACCTTCACGGCTATCAATTACCGGAGCTCTTTCCAATTCAGGTAACGGCAATATCTCTTGTTGGCTGACATGAGATTGAGCAACATTCTCAATCGAGTTTTCAGAAAGTTCGATTGAACGTACCGTATCCCCATAAATTACTGGAATATCGCACTGCGGACATGCAATTTTAGGTTTAGCCTCAAAGAGAACATCGCCATCTTCGTTTTCAATCTTAGTAATAAAGTAAGGATCGATCAGATAGCCACCATTGGACATAACCGAATACCCTCGTACCATTTGCATTGGTGTGAATGATGGCGAGCCCAAAGCCAGAGATTCTGTTCGTACTATATTTTGTGCCGGGAAACCAAATCGTTGCAGGTAATCAGCGGCATAATCGACTCCCATTGCTCGCATTGCTCGAACCATCACGACGTTCTTCGATTGCCCTAATCCCTGACGCAAACGGATTGGCCCAACATAAGTCAGTGGTGAGTTTTTCGGACGCCAGTCAGTACCGGCTCCTGCATCCCAACGACTAATTGGTAAGTCATTCAGCAATGAAGCCAATGTCAGCCCTTTATCCATCGCTGCGGTATAGAGAAATGGTTTAATATTAGAACCAATTTGACGTAATGACTGAGTGACACGGTTAAATTTACTCAAATTGAAATCAAACCCACCCACCAGCGCCTTCACAGCACCATCATTCGGATCAATAGAGACCAAAGCAGCATTAGCTTCCGGCACTTGTGCCAACCACCAAATATCCTTTACTTTCCGAACCCAAACCTGTTCACCAACTTGAACCACTTCATTCACACTACGAGGAACCGCACCCTGCGCACTATCAGATTTGAACTTTCTGGCCCAACGGACACCCGCCATTGGCAATTCCGCACTACTGCCATCAGGCAACATCACTATCGCCTGAGCACTACCCGCTCTGGTCACCACAGCCGGCATTAATGATCCATAATTAGCCAAAGTCTTAAGCTTCTTAACAATCTGTTCTCGATCCCAAGCAGGTTCGCCCACTTTCCACAAAACTTCCTGCGCCCCACGGTAGCCATGACGCACATCATAATCAATGAGGTTATTACGAACCGCATCCATGGCAGCTAACTGAAGTTTACGGGTAATCGTGGTATAAACTTTATAACCGTCGGTATAAGCATTCTCACCATAACTCTCAATCATCTCCTGACGCACCATCTCGGACAAATAGGGCGCAGAGAAAGCAATCTGAGGTGCATGATAATTAGCAACCAACTTTTCACTTCTAGCTTGATTATATTGCTGCTGAGTAATATAGCCCTCATTGAGCATACGGCTCAGAACCACATTCCGGCGGTTAATCGCTCGGCCATAAGAATAAAGCGGGTTAAACGTAGAAGGTGCCTTTGGCAAACCAGCAATCATGGCTATTTCACTCAGTGTCAACTCATTGACACTCTTACCAAAATAAACTTGAGCCGCAGCCCCAACACCATAAGCCCGGTAACCAAGGTAAATTTTATTAAGATAGAGTTCGAGGATCTCATCTTTATTCAGCAATTGCTCAATCCTGATGGCCAGAAAAGCTTCCTTGATTTTACGCATCAACGTCTTCTCAGGAGTGAGAAAGAAATTTCTCGCCAGTTGCTGAGTAATGGTACTTGCCCCTTGTGATGCATGACCTGAACTCATCGCGACAGAGGCTGCCCGGATTATCCCTACAGGGTCAACCCCGTGATGTTCATAAAAACGGCTGTCCTCCGTTGCAATGAACGCCTTCACCATAATGGGTGGAATTTCGGACAGCTCAAGAGGCATACGGCGCTTTTCACCATATTGGGCAATAAGCTCGCCATCTGCACTGAACACCTGCATTGGTGTCTGTAATTGAACATCCTTTAATGTCGCCACATCAGGTAACTGAGGCTCGATATATTTGTACATACCAAAAATCGAGGCCGTTCCCAGAAAAATGCAACTCACGACAAAGACTAGAAAATACTTTACGAACTTCACCTGAAATTTCCCATGCCATGTTAGTCGGGTGGTTTATAAACAATCGGCGCGTAGTATAAAGGTTACACAGCACCTTGAATATGGTCTTTTATTAAAATTACTGATATGGAGATCGATATATGTATTCACCAAAATGGTATGTCGGATTGGACATCCAAAATGGCATCCTTCGCGCCGTCGCAGCTATAAAACGCCGAGATGGCTGGCAGCTTCGCCACTGCTGGCAATATCTTTTATCTGACGCTGTCATGCCAGAGGGCCGTTTACAACGGCCAGAAATATTATGTGATATTTTAAATCAATGGCGCCAAGAATTACCTAAAAAAATCAGTTTCAGACTTGCCCTACCTGTACAACAAACATTGCAGAAGAGTCTGATTTTACCTCCAGATATCAATCTTAAAGAGCCGGAACAAGGCTGGTTTATCAACGCCAGTGCCGAGAAACAATTTCCCTTTAACACCCGAGAACTAGCGCTGGATTACCGTATTATTGAACAAAACGCCTACATCAGCGCCGCTCGCCAGAAAGATCTCAACCTCTGGCTACAATGTCTTGCACAAGCAGGAATATTTCCAGACGCCATTGATATTGCCCCCTGTGCCCTACGCTATATAGCGCAATATGCTGGCGTTCCCGCTGATAGTTGGCTGTTACACAGGCAACAATCTGGTTGGCTATGGGTATCTCCTGCCAATGTCCCCTTCGCTTATGATCTAGTATCAGCAAATACAGCTGTTTCTCCACAGCAGATTATCCGTCAATTATTTGCTTCATCTATGGCTGAACAGCCTGTTTACTTCAGTAGCTACCAACAAGAAGCCCTACCTGAAGGAACTTACTCTTGGGATATGTTGACAGCATTTCGTCACTATCAACCACCACTGCCAATCCAACTGATGGAATATGTGATAGCTGGTGGTTTAGCACTCAGACCGGATGATAAGTAACGATGTATCAGGTTAATTTTCTACCTTGGCGCCAAACCCGGCTAAAACATCGTTATCGTTGGTGGGCGATTCTTCTCTTATTGCAATTGATGTTGTGGCTGACAGTGCTCGTCTGGATGTTATTAAAACAACAGGAAACGATTAACCAGTATCAAAGACAATGGCAGCAACTCAACCAGCAACAATTATATTTGCAACAACAGATAACTCAGACAGAGGAGGCGGTTAATCTTCACAACAAACTGGCCTATAAATTAAAACAACAACAAACGTGGCTGAAACAGAACCAACAACATTGGCAATTATTCAATGAATTACCTGAATTATTACCGGAAGGAAGTTGGTTAACCGCTTTCGATGATCAGGCAGGTCAATTAAAACTGGTTGCTAATAGTCTGGATTATTCCAGTATGACGTCTCTGCTGGATAATCTTGAAAACAACGGGCAATTGTCTGAAATTCAACTAAAAAAGATGACCACTACCGAACAACAAATTAGACAATTTATTATTGACGCTAACTGGCAGACGGAGATATCCGATGATAAAAAGTGACTATCTATGGTGGTTTGCCAAACCAACCTGGCTGCTCTTTATCTGGCAGCAAGCTATTATCATGCCATTTCTGATTCTGTTTTATCTTTTCTTCTGGCAAGAAAGAATTGAACAGCGAAGTAGCCTGACACAAAAAATAGCAGCTCAACAAATCAATACCAAAGCAGCCAATGAACGACTAAATCAGCTACCGATATTGGAAGATATACAACAACACATCAACCAAATAGAAAATGTACTCAGTAAGCCGCGACAAAATGAGGTAAAAATTACCACAATAAAACAATTACAACAGCCATTGATAAACTCTGGCGCGCAAGTTCTTGAGTGGCAACGTAAAAAAGAAGGGGAAAAAACGCTCTGGCAAATCACAATTTGTTTGAACTACGAACAGATGCTAAGTTTTCTTGAGGCGTTACAAGCGTTATATCCACCACTGCTGATTAAACAGCTTTCCATTTCACCATCAGGTGAATCTCTAAACGTCAAAATCACCCTGTCAGAAACCTCACATGAGGAATTTTATGACTAAAAAATTTATTCTGTTTATCCTTTTTCTGCCCGCTATTGTTGTTGCAGAAATAAGAAATCCTTTTGCTCCCCCGATGATAGAGCCAGAAGAGCAATCGGTTGAGTTATTTGATCAATCAGTCAATGAGACCGAAATTCAGTCCCTCTCAACCGTATTACAATATGCAGATGCAGAAAGAATCGCCATGAATCTCAGGCAAAATACGCCCGCACTGATAACAAAAGAAGGTAAAGTTGATTTTGATCCTGAAACTAACAGTTTGATTTTACAGGATACCCCCATCGCCATCGCACAGATAAAAAGCTGGTTGAAAGAGATAGATACACCACAGCAGCAAGTGCAGATTACTGCACATATCGTGACCAGTAGCCGAGAAGCATTACATGAACTCGGCATTTACTGGGGTATGCCGATAGGAGAGCAGATTAATACATCAACTGGTATAAACCGCCTCAATATCAACCAAGCAGCCAACGATAACATGCATCGATTTGCGTTCAATATTGCCCGCATTCACACCAGTTTACTGGAAATGGAGCTCAGTGCCTTAGAACAAGAAAACCAACTAGATATTATCGCTAGCCCAAGACTAACCGCCTCACATCAACAGTTAGCCAGCATCAAGCAAGGCTCTGATATTCCTTACATCAGCCAAGAAAAAGAGAAAAGTACCGTGCAATTTAAAGAAGCCGTACTAGGAATGGAAGTCACACCCCATATACTGAGAAAAAACAAAATCAGGCTCTCTCTGAAAATCAGTCAAAACATGCCAGGGATCTCAATAAGTCAAGGAGGAGGTGAGAATTTAACCATCGACAAACAGGAAATAATAACTCAAGTTACTGTAAAAAATGGTGAAACACTTATTCTCGGTGGAATTTTTCAACAGAAAAAAGGCGAGCAAACCCAGAAGGTCCCTTATCTATCGGACATCCCACTAATTGGCTCATTATTCAACCAAAAAGGTCATAAACACAGCCGACGTGAGTTAGTCATATTTATTACACCTCAATTGATGGACATTTGATCAAAAATAAAAATATAACTATTATATCAGTGAGTTGGGTCTAAAAAACTTAACTGTTCCGTATGATGATGCGCAGATTTTTCCAACTAATCCTGTTTATAGATTTGACGCTGAGTCCGATTTAGCATACAAGAGTTAACTAATTGAGTGGTCGGGTTTAACATCACAATAATCAGCCAATGAAACCAGAGCTTCCGTCACAAAAAGCTCGTCGTTGATTTATATAGTTGCAAAACTGGCTGATGTACTGAGATAATTTTGTTATCTGATCTCACATTACCGCTCATGAGGTTTCAGTTTAGGTCCCGCTGCTGATTTTGATTAGCGGGGCGGGTTATCATTAACGAATAGTCTTAGTAATACCAAAAACATGGCAGAGAAACGTAATATCTTTCTGGTTGGGCCTATGGGTGCCGGCAAAAGCACTATTGGTCGTCAGTTAGCTCAGCAACTCAATATGGAGTTTTACGACTCCGATCAAGAAATTGAGCGACGTACCGGAGCTGACGTGGGCTGGGTATTCGATGTGGAAGGCGAAGAAGGCTTCCGCGAACGCGAAGAAAAAGTGATTAACGAACTCACTGAAAAACAAGGCATTGTACTGGCGACTGGGGGAGGTTCTGTGAAATCCAGAGAAACCCGTAATCGTCTGTCTGCCCGTGGTGTCGTGGTCTACTTGGAAACCACCATTGAAAAACAGTTAGCACGCACCCAGCGCGATAAAAAACGCCCCTTACTTCAAGTCGATGCACCAGCACGCGAAGTTTTAGAAAATTTAGCAAGCGAACGTAACCCTCTATACGAGGAAATTGCTGACGTCACTATCCGTACCGATGAACAAAGCGCTAAAGTTGTCGCTAACCAAATCATTGAGTTACTGGAAAAGAACTGATTTAAGCAAGTCTGTACAGCGATAAATAATTAAGGCGAAGGCTGCTTATGGAAAAGATCACTGTCACTTTAGGGGAACGTAGTTACCCAATTACCATTGCAAAAGGGTTATTTGACGATCCTTCTGCTTTTGCACCATTAAAAGCAGGCCAGCAAGTTATGCTGGTGACAAATCAAACCCTAGCTCCGCTGTATTTGGCAAAAGTAAAAGCTATCTTACAGCAAACCGGGATTCGGGTAGATGAAGTAGTTCTACCTGATGGTGAACAGTACAAATCTCTTTCCGTATTAAATGACGTATTTTCTGCTTTGCTGGAAAATAACCACAGCCGGGACACAACGCTTATCGCTCTCGGTGGCGGCGTAATCGGTGATTTAACTGGTTTTGCCGCTGCCTGTTATCAACGTGGTGTCCGTTTTATTCAAATGCCTACCACCCTTCTTGCCCAGGTTGATTCCTCTGTCGGAGGAAAAACCGCAGTAAACCATCCCCTTGGCAAGAACATGATAGGTGCATTCTATCAACCAGTCTCTGTGATGGTCGATCTTAATTGCCTGCAAACGCTTCCAGCCCGCGAACTCTCTTCCGGTCTGGCTGAGGTCATCAAGTACGGTATCATTCTCGACAGCGTATTTTTTAGTTGGCTTGAAGATAATATGGATAAACTCCTGGCTCTTGACAACCAAGCAATGGCTTACTGCATCCGTCGTTGCTGCGAATTGAAAGCTGAAGTTGTCGCAGCAGATGAGAAAGAATTGAGTGGCTTGCGTGCCCTACTGAATCTTGGTCACACCTTCGGTCACGCCATCGAAACAGAAATGGGATATGGTGTCTGGTTACATGGGGAAGCAGTTGCCGCCGGAATGGTCATGGCTGCAAGAACAGCTCAACTTGTTGATAATTTCTTTGAACAGGATACTCAACGTATTATCCGATTGTTGGAGCGGGCAAATCTGCCTGTACGCGGGCCACAAAACATGCCACCAGAAGCCTACCTCCCACATATGATGCGAGATAAGAAAGTTATAGCAGGTAAATTACGACTGGTTCTTCCAACAAAAATAGGTAAAGCTGATCTTCGCTCAGATATTGAACACAACTGTGTTCTTGACGCTATCCGTCAGTGTTTACTATGAAAGTGTGTAAATTTTAAGTAAGTTGTATGCTTATAGCATTAAATTAAATGTTTTTTTGCATCCATCTGGTTGTTGTGTCATAAAATAACGACTCTATCAGACAAATTTCTATCTTCGTTAAGTCAGCCTGCCGGACTGACTTCAATTGCAATTGGCAGTATTGGCTCTGTTTGGAGGGCATATGGACGAATTCAAATCAGAAAATGAACAAAGAGCAAATAACGAGTTTAGGCCAGATACCTCAGATCGCCGTCCTTCACGCTCGCGTCAGCCATTAAACAAACCCAAATTTGCGGTTTCACGTCAGCAAATGATGCTCGGCATTGGGATTTTAGTGCTGCTACTGCTGATTATTGCTATCAGTTCTGCCTTAAAAGCCCCAACTGAACATGAAAAACAGCAATCGCCAAATGTTGCCGAGAAGAATATTGATTTATCAAGTTCATCATCCAGCAACGATGACAATCAATCCATAACATCAGAGAATACCACTACAGATACAATCAACAGACCACAGGAAATCAATGTTCCTCCTGTCAGTGGTACTTCAACTCAACCTCATCAGCTTCAAACTAACAATGGCGAAACCCAAAATCAGCGCATTGAATTATCAGGAAATATTCCTGATGCACTGACTCAACAACAAAGTAATATAAATCACGCAGTACAGAATCTGAATCAAACCCAACAATCACTGCCAGTAACACCGCCACCGGTGGTACAGCAGAAATCAGAAAATATCCGTCCACTGAAATCAGAAACACCAGCTAAATCAAAACCATCGACAAGTCATGCTAGCAGTAAAAACAATGTGGTCAGTAGCACCAGTAGTGATCAATTAAAAACCCCGGCAAACCACTACACTTTGCAATTAAGTAGTGCCAGCCGCTCAGATACACTGACCGCTTTTGCTAAAAAGCATAATCTTACCCATTACAAAGTTTATGAAACTAAACGTAATGGAAAAGTTTGGTTTGTTTTAATTCATGGTGATTACCGTTCCGTTTCTGAAGCCAAACGGGCCGTTTCATCTCTACCAGCCGAGATTCAGGCGAAAAAACCTTGGGTTAGAACGATGCAGCAAGTGCAACAAGACCTAAGAAAATAAAACAATATTTATTAGGCGCTGATATGCTGTCCTAAACAGAGTACAATCTGCGGCTCTGGAATGATTGAGTAATTAATTGACAGCATGAAAAAAAAACGCGCTTTCTTAAAATGGGCCGGTGGAAAATACCCGTTGGTAGATGATATCAAACGTCATCTGCCAGCCGGTAGTTGTCTGATAGAGCCATTTGTTGGCGCAGGTTCTGTCTTTTTGAACACAGACTACGATTCTTATATCCTCGCTGATATCAACAGTGACCTGATTAACCTGTACAACACAGTAAAACTCAGGGCTGATGAGTTTATCGTCCACACACAGCCTCTGTTTACCCAAGAATACAATACAGCCGAACATTTTTATCAGTTACGAGAGCAATTTAACCAAAGCACTGACCCGTTCCATCGCAGCGTGTTATTCCTTTATCTCAATCGCCATTGTTACAACGGCCTCTGTCGTTATAATTCTCATGGTAAATTTAACGTACCTTTTGGCCGTTATAAAAAACCCTACTTTCCCGAAGAAGAATTACACTGGTTTGCTGAAAAAGCCCAAAATGCGACTTTTATCTGTGAGCACTACCAACACACGTTGAACGAAGCACATAAAGGCTCAGTTATCTATTGCGATCCTCCTTATGCTCCTTTGTCAGCAACAGCGAACTTTACGGCGTATCACACCAATAGTTTTAACGTTGCAGATCAGGAAAATCTGGCAAATATTGCATTTAAGTTATCATCAGAACGTGCAATTCCTGTTTTGATATCCAACCACGATACGCCAATGACGCGAAAATGGTACTATCAGGCTTCACTTCATATTGTCAAAGCACGTCGTACTATCAGCAGGAATATCCTTGCCCGCAGTAAGGTAGACGAACTTTTGGCATTATATCGCTGATTTATCCACTCCCCTTTTGCCTGGCAATTAAGGGATGATAGAAACGATTTGGAGAAGATAATGAAAGACTTTCTGATTGCCCCATCCATTTTATCTGCAAATTTTGCGCGGCTGGGTGAAGATACAGTTAAGGTGCTGGCAGCAGGGGCTGACGTTGTTCACTTTGATGTGATGGACAACCATTATGTCCCTAACCTGACTATCGGGCCTATGGTCTGCCAGGCTCTACGAGATTATGGCATCACTGCACCAATCGATGTCCATTTGATGGTAAAACCGGTTGACCGCATCATCCCTGATTTTGCCAAAGCAGGAGCAACTTACATTACCTTCCACCCAGAAACCAGCGAGCATATTGACCGCAGTTTACAACTGATCAAAGAGCATGGTTGTAAAGCTGGCTTGGTATTCAATCCTGCAACTCCATTGAGTTATCTTGATTATGTCTTGGATAAACTGGATATCATTCTATTGATGTCGGTAAATCCCGGTTTCGGTGGCCAATCTTTCATCCCTGGAACACTAGAGAAACTGCGTCAGGTTCGTAAAATCATTGATGAAAGCGGTTATGATATTCGTCTTGAAGTAGACGGTGGCATTAAAGCTAACAACATTGCCGCAGCAGCAACCGCGGGAGCAGATATGTTTGTTGCTGGCTCAGCTATTTTCAATCAGCCTGATTACAAAACTGTTATTGATAATATGCGTAGTGAATTGTCAAAGGTATCTCATGGCAAGTAAGGTATTAAAAGGTATTCGTGCTATCGCTTTTGATCTGGACGGCACACTGGTAGACAGCGCCGATGGTTTGGCTGATGCACTGGATCAAGCGCTGTTAGCCAAAGATCTCCCTGCTGCGGGAAAAGAGCGGGTTGCTGTCTGGGTCGGCAATGGCGCAGATATTATGGTCGAACGGGCGTTGACATGGGCCAAAGTCAAATTGACCGCGCAACTGCATAAAGAAACCCGTGAGCTATTTGATCGATTCTATGAAACAACTGTAACAACAGGCAGTCAACTGTTCCCAGAAGTCAAAGCTACATTGGCTGAACTGGCAAAACACAATTTGCCAATGGGTATCATCACCAATAAACCAACACCTTTCATTGCTCCTCTGCTGGCTTCTTTAGGCATCAGTGAATATTTTTCATTAGTGTTAGGTGGTGATGATGTTAAAGAGAAAAAGCCACATCCGGCACCTATTTATTTAACAATGGGCACATTCGGACTGCGTAAGGAAGAATTGCTCTTTGTCGGTGATTCCCGTAATGATATTTTAGCAGCACAAGCGGCTGGTTGCCCTTGTGTTGGTTTAACTTATGGATATAACTACGGTGAATCTATTGCATTAAGCAATCCAGATTGCATATTAACGAATTTTTCGGATCTGCTATCCATAATTAGACTCCCATATTTAAAACTTCAGGAAGCATAATAAAATGAATAAACCCACTGTATCTGAAACACTAAACTCCCAAAAACCTATTGTATTCAGCGGCGCACAGCCTTCCGGTGAACTAACCATCGGTAACTATATGGGGGCGTTACGTCAGTGGGTTAAAATGCAGGATGATTATGACTGCATCTATTGCATTGTTGACCAACATGCAATTACAGTCCGCCAGGACTCAAAAGAGTTGAGAAAACGCACTCTGAATACACTAGCTCTCTACCTAGCTTGTGGCATTGACCCAGAGAAAAGTACTATTTTTGTCCAATCTCATGTCCCACAACACGCTCAGTTAAGCTGGGTTCTAAACTGTTATACTTATTTCGGTGAACTCAGCCGCATGACTCAGTTTAAAGACAAATCAGCTCGTCATGCCGAAAACATCAATGCAGGCTTGTTTGACTATCCTGTACTGATGGCAGCGGATATTTTGGTATACCAAACAAATCAGGTTCCTGTAGGTATCGATCAGAAACAACATCTTGAATTGAGCCGTGATATTGCTCAACGATTTAATGCCATCTACGGCAATATCTTCTCTTTACCAGAGCCGTTTATCCCAACCGGTGGTGCCCGTGTTATGGCCCTTCAAGACCCAGAAAAGAAAATGTCCAAGTCAGATGATAACCGTAACAACGTTATCGCTCTGTTGGAAGATCCAAAATCAGCCGCTAAAAAGATAAAACGCGCAGTCACAGATTCAGAAGAACCTCCTCGTGTTCGCTATGATCTGGAACAAAAACCGGGTGTTTCCAATTTATTAGATATCCTCGCGGGTGTTACTGACAAAACCATTCCTGAACTGGAAGCAGAATTTGAAGGCCAGATGTATGGTCATTTAAAAAGTGCTGTTGCTGATGCAGTTTCCGGTATGTTGACTGAGTTACAAGAGCGTTTCCACTATTTCCGTAATGATGAAATCCTGCTGAACAAAATCATGGCAGAAGGTGCAGCGAAGGCAAAAGCCCGCGCTCAGATTACGCTAGATAAAGTGTATGAAGCTGTTGGTTTTATTGCTCACCCTTAATTAAGAGATAAAATGTGCACGTATCACCACGTGCACATTTCAGGCTACAGAAAAGCAATACGATTGGACAAATTAAAACAGTATAAAGCAAGCTTAAACTGACCTATTTAAGATATTCCGATTTTTCATATTCGATTATTTAACTGGTTTATTAAAAAGTTTATTCTGCGGTTGAAAATATTATTAAAGCGGTTCATTTTGGAAAATATATTACCTGATTAACCTATTCATATTTACTTTTTTCGGGGAATATAACCATTAACAAAACCAATTTTTGCTTCTCATTTTCCATTGATAGTTTTATGACAGGCAAATTTTAAGCCATTATTAAAGGCCGTTGTTTTACCCTCTAAATAAGGTTTCATAATTCCGCTACACGTGGTTTCCTTCAACCCATTGTTATGCATAGGGTTGTTAGTAGATAAGGTGTAGCACCATTTTGGAAAGTTATTTAGTTTTAATTTTAATAGTATAAGGTTTTAACCGTTGTTTTTACCACTTTTAATCACCTGATTTTTATTCGGTTTAATCGGAAGTTCTTTGTCACCCTGATACCGATGTACTATGACGATCACAACCCACCCCACTTTCATGCCTACTACGATGAACATACGGAAAACATCCTAAAAAAGCCTATTCCTTGTACAGACCAATATCTGATTCACAAAAATAAGTCATTAAAAATCAGTTAACTATAAAAAAATCATTTTTTTTATCATATTCACTGTAAGAAATTGATGTGCGGTGCGACTAATCGAGTGAAGCAAATGCTCGTTTCAGCGAAGCAGTAATTCACCTTCTACACCAATATAAAAGGAACGTTCTATGACTAAACAAACGACAAAAGCATTACTGGCCCTGGCCTTAGGCAGCGCACTGATTACGGTAGGCACTTCAGCAATGGCGGATTCCGGCAGCAAAATGGAGAAATGCTATGGCGTTTCTCTGAAAGGGAAAAACGACTGTAAAGCAGGCGCAGGCACCACCTGTGCTGGTACCTCAAAAAAGGATTATCAGGGTAATGCCTGGAAAATGGTACCGGCGGGTTCCTGCGTAAAAATGAAGTCTCCGACCTCCCCAACTGGTTTTGGTCAACTGGGCGCATTTAAAGAAGCGTAATTCTGGCATCAGGCAGGAGCTCATACGATGACAATTTCTTTACCCTTACATAGCGTCTCTTGTGATGCTCCTGACTGTCTCATGCTAAATAGGCTTCCGACCAGAGCAGGGATCGGGTTAAAGCCGGAGCATTTTCGCGCTATCCTGCGCGATAAACCCGACATTGGTTTTTTTGAAATTCACGCGGAAAATTATTTGGTTGCGGGAGGTCCGTTTCATCAAGCACTAACCGCCATTCGCCAAGATTATCCGCTCTCTATTCATGGTGTGGGCATGTCCATCGGAGGAGAAAGTCCTCTGAATCAGACTCATTTACAACGTGTTGCTGCGCTGGTTGAACGCTACCAGCCGACCGTTTTTTCTGAACACCTTGCCTGGTCGACGCACAACGATCTATTTCTCAATGATCTGCTACCGCTGCCTTATACCGACGTCACGCTGACGCGGGTCTGCGAACACATCGATCAGGTACAAAATGCGCTGCGTCGCCCCATTCTGCTGGAAAACCCATCTACTTACATCGAGTTCAGTGCCTCAACCATGAGCGAGACTGACTTTATCTCCGAGGTGATACGCCGCACCGGATGCGGACTACTGCTGGATGTGAACAATCTCTATATCAGTGGCGTCAACCATAATCGCTGCCCACGGCAGATGCTATTCGAACTGCCACTTCACCGTGTCGGTGAAATTCATCTGGCAGGCTATACGGAAAGCCGCGATGGGGCAAACGACTTGCTGTTGATTGATTCACACGACAGTCATGTGACCGGGCCTGTCTGGGATCTTTATAACGAGACCCTGAATGAAACAGGGCCGATCGCCACCCTGATCGAATGGGACAGCAATATCCCACCATTAGACGTGTTACTAAACGAAGCCGGCCATGCCCAGCGTTACATTACGGAGAGCACGAAAAATGCAACAACAACTGTATCAAGCACTTCTTGACCCCGACCTCGCGGTACCAGAGGGGCTAACAGTCTGGAACGATAGCGATCCAGCGGTACGTTTTGCGGTTTATCGTAATAATGTCATGGCGTCGCTGATCGACGCACTGGCCGAAAACTGCCCTGTCCTTCTCGCCCAGCTCGGAGAGTGCTTTTTTCGTGCGATGGCGGCGGAGTTTATACGTCAACAACCTCCACCCTCTCCTGTTTTGGCAAGCTATGGCGCACAATTGCCGGACTGGATTGCGACATTTCAGCCGTTGGCAGACTGGCCTTGGCTGAGCGATCTCACCCGGCTGGAAATGTTGTTTATCGAATCACTGCATGCAGCGGACCCTGCCAAACAGACGGCAGAAGCGGCCCCCGTTGACGACCCCGCACAGTTGCTGATGGCGCTCCATCCTTCGGTACGGCTCTTTAGTTCAGATTATGCCGTCTTCAGCCTATGGGCCTCACACCAACAAAATGAAAACGAGATGCTGCTGGACCCATTCCAGCCTGAACATATGTTGCTGTGCCGCGTTGACGACGACGTGCGAATAATGTTGCTCAGCCGTGCGGAAATGCAATTTGTTGCTATGCTCCAGTCCGGTCGGTGTCTTACCGAAGCCCTAGATATTGCCGCCAGGGAGGATGCAACTTTTGAGCCTCAGTCGGTTTTACAACGCATGCAGCACTATGGACTGATCCTTTCTCTATACAGCAACACGGAGCGCTAAAATGGCATTACTCAATATAGCATTACTCAAAATGTTAGCGTTAAAAGGGCAACACATTGCGCAGGAAAGTGTTATTCCCCTTCTGGCGCGCATTAGCCTTGCCGCAACATTCTGGCTGTCAGGCCAAAGCAAAGTGGTGGGATTAAACATAGATATTCTGGAGACACGCACACCCTGGCAATTAGGGATTCCGCGAGTTACCGATAGCTCCGTGTCGCTCTTTACCAGCGAGTACAAGCTTCCTCTACTGCCACCCGATGTTGCTGCCGTCATGGCCGCGACCGCAGAACACTTGTTTCCGCTGCTGCTGATTGTCGGATTAGCGACACGCTTCTCCGCGCTAGCATTAATGGTGATGACGCTGGTGATTCAGATATTTGTTTATCCGGATGCCTGGCCTGTTCACGCTACCTGGCTGACGGCTCAGTTGTATCTGGTGACTTATGGCGGTGGGAGGTTTTCGCTTGATCGCCTGATTTACCGACATCGTACCTGATTCCCCCTCCCTACGTTACTTTATTTTGATTCTCATTTTCGCCACGAGCGAATGCGGAAGTGATAGTGCGCAGGTCGGCAAGCTGTTGTCTGAAGTTTCGGCACCCGTCGCATATTTTCAAATGCAGCATTAGCTGAACATGTTGAGAAAGCACGATTTTTTCATCCAGCGCCTGAGACATCAGGCGTGTAGCTTGGTAACAACTAAGCATATTTATCCTCCTGGGAAAACCAGCGTTGTGACAAACATTCGCGTAAACGCATACGCGCACGCCAGAGCATCACATTCAGGTTGCTGACAGAGAGCGCCATCTCCTGACAGATCTCCTGAGTCTCAAGACCAATAAATTCGCGCATCATAAATGCCCGTGCGTTTTGCGTTGGCAACTGTGTCAGACAAAGCTCGAAAACCGTCCAAAATTGCTCCTGTTCGGCCGCCTCATCCGGTAAATGCCAGCGCTGAGAATGCTCGTTTCGTGGCCAGTGACCAGATTCATCAAACAGCGCTTCGAAATTTTGCTCATCAACATCATCAGTCAGTTGCACGCTGCTGTACCGATAACGCATACGCAAGGCGTCCGAGATTTTGTTGCGCAGGATCGTAAACACCCAGCTTTTCCAGGCGGCTCGTCCGGCAAAGGAAGAGGCATTCTTCATCGCCCCTTCCAGCGCCTCTTGAACAACGTCTTCCGCCTGATGAAAATCATTCAACTGCAAGCTAGCAAACTGCAACATCTGTTTATGCAGCATGGAAAAAAACTGCGGATCCCGCAGCAGATTATTGATATCGGACATCTTAGTTTCTATCTCAACAGGATTGTTCGGGATAACCGGGTATTACTGGCGGAATCGTTTAAATTCACTCACATGACTTAGGGACCGTTTGGGGAACGGGGACAATTCTAAATTAAATCTGTTTTTTGTACAGCAGGGGACGTGTCTTTTCCCCAGCGTCACCTATTTTTCGTTCAACTTCATAGCGTCATGGAGAAGTAAATCTGACCAGTTCTGCCGAGAGAGTGACCATGCAGATAATAGCTGCAATGGCAGAGTTTAAACAAGACTTACTGATAGAGCGCACTCATTTTGGTATTGCACGAGCTAAAGCAGTAGGAAAACACATGGGACGCCGTTCGGTACTTAATGAGGAACAACAACGAGTGGTGATTGAACATCTGAAAGTAGGAAGTAGTGTCAGTGCTAATGTGCACGTTCACCACGTGCACATTTTATTATTTCCCGAACAACCTACGGTTAAAATCCTCAATCTTTCCAAACATCACCCGCTTTTGCATAGTCAGGCTCCAACTGGCAGATAACCCAGCGGCACTCATCAACCGACGATATTGCTCTTCATCAAATGGCATATTAAAAGCAATCGCTACCGCTTCTTTAACCAAAACATCACTATTACGGGAAACAAGAACAAAAGGCTCATCCGGGCTAACATTTCCCGCTGCAATAATTCGGTAAAGCCAACCACAGCGGCCACTCCCCTGCATAATGGCAGAAAAATTACTGATACCGGAATGAGAATTGAGTTTGTAACAAGGCGAACGAGGCTGAGTTACCTGAAGCATGGCCTCTCCCCAACTGAAAATATCACCGATACAAACATTTTCTTCAGTCAACCCCGTTGTGGAAATATTTTCGCCAAACGCGGGAGCAATAAAGAAATCTTCCTGATCAGGAAATTGATGTTTCCAGAAATCGTAGTGTTCACGGGGATAATGGCAAAGCGCACGATCAGGGCCACCATGGAAACGGGTTTCGGCCTGTTCATCACCTTCTAATCCTAGAGAAGTCAGACGCAAGCTACCATCAACCATCCGTTTGTTAATTGCGCTGGCAGAAAGTTTTCCTGATATTTCAATTTTACCCGTATATACCTGCGGACAATACATAATTCACTTTCCTTATTGAAATCAGTCTGACATCACCATAATAAACCAATATTCAACCAATAAAAATGCCGGCAGTCATATCAGCCGGCATAGCAGAAAAGACAAATTATTCAGAAAGTTATTTCACTTTTTCCTGATAACGTATCGCTGCTTCATCCCAGTTAACAACGCTCCAGAATGCTTTAATATAGTCAGGACGACGGTTTTGGTACTGTAAGTAATAAGCATGTTCCCAAACATCCAGACCAATAATCGGATAACCAGATGCACCAGAAATCGCTTCACCCATTAATGGGCTATCCTGGTTAGCAGTCGATACAACCGCCAGTTTGCCATCATCTTTCAGTACTAGCCACGCCCAACCAGAACCAAAGCGGGTAGCCGCTGCCTGCTCAAATTTCTCTTTAAAAGAATCTATACTACCGAAATCGCGTTCAATAGCTTCTTTTAATGGACCTTGCAGAGTTGTGCCTAATTTCAGACCTTTCCAAAACAAGCTATGGTTAGCGTGCCCACCAGCATTATTACGAACAAAAGTACGTTTATCAGCAGGTATCTTATCTAATTGCTGAATCAGATCATCAATATCCAGTCCTGCCAGCTCAGGGAAGGCTTCCAGGGCGCTATTGGTATTATTAACGTAAGTCTGATGATGCTTGGTATGGTGGATTTCCATCGTCTGCTTATCAAAATGAGGTTCCAGAGCTTCATAAGAATAAGGAAGAGAAGGTAATGAATAGCTCATATCATGTACTCCAGTCATATAAGAATGGTTCAAAGTCCACACCTTGTGAACAACGTGATCATTATAGTTAATTAAATATTATTGGAAATGCTTATCAACACCATATTCTCATTATGGTTTTATCATACAACTGTGTTTCAGTGACTTATCAGTCAATTTGTCTATATTAAACATTATTATTGGATTAGGATTTTGAATTACTATTTTTGATTAGCAATTAAACCTAAATAAACCCGCCACACTAAATGACAATCACGTGAAAAATATTCTTTTTATTGCGTGATCTTCCGCGCAAAAAAAAAACAAAAATTCTCTTTACACTTTAGTTAACTTTGATTTGACATAATATTAACATTCGTAAGGAGAATATTATATGACCAAAATAATGAAGCACCCTATTCCTATCGCCATTGCAGAACATGCCCTGATGAATGAGCAACAATATCAACAAGACTACCAATTATCGTTGCAAGATCCCGACAGGTTCTGGGGTGAAAAAGGAAAAATTGTTGACTGGATTAAGCCTTACACCAAGGTAAAGAATACCTCTTTTGATCCTGGACATATCAATATCCGCTGGTTTGAAGATGGAACACTAAACTTAAGCGCAAATTGTCTCGATCGTCATCTAAAAGAACGTGGTGAGCAAACCGCTATTATCTGGGAAGGTGATGATCCAACAGAATCCAAAGCAATAACCTATCGTGAACTACACCATGATGTATGTCAGTTTTCCAATGTATTGAAAAATATGGGTATTAAAAAAGGCGATGTTGTTGCTATTTACATGCCGATGGTGCCAGAAGCAGCGGTTGCCATGTTAGCATGTGCCCGCATTGGTGCTATTCACTCTGTTATTTTCGCAGGTTTTTCTCCTGATGCTGTATCCGGGCGTATCATCGATTCAAACACCAAATTGGTCATTACCGCCGATGAAGGATTAAGAGCAGGACGTACAATCCCCCTGAAAAAGAATGTTGATGACGCATTAAATAATGCAGCCGTTGTCAATGTATCCAATGTGATCGTTTTTAAACGTACTGGAAATATTGGTCACTGGCAATCTGGCCGCGACCTTTGGTGGCATGAATTGGTAGCAGACGCGAGTGCTGACTGTCCAGTTGAAGAGATAAATGCAGAAGACCCACTGTTTATTCTCTATACCTCAGGCTCTACCGGTAAACCCAAAGGGGTACTGCACACCACTGGAGGTTACCTTGTATATGCATCTCTAACATTTAAATATGTATTCGATTATCAGCCGGGGGAAGTTTACTGGTGCACAGCCGATGTGGGATGGGTTACTGGACATAGCTACCTGCTCTACGGCCCCCTTTCCTGTGGCGCTATTACCCTAATGTTTGAAGGTGTACCAAACTATCCTGCGGTTAACCGTTTAAGTCAGGTTATTGATAAACATCAGGTAAATATCCTGTATACAGCACCCACAGCGATTCGTGCCCTGATGGCGGAAGGTGACAAAGCTATTGAAGGAACGAAACGTACTTCTCTGCGTATTATGGGATCAGTTGGCGAACCGATTAACCCGGAAGCTTGGGAATGGTATTACCAGAAAATTGGTAACAGCAAATGCCCGATTGTCGATACCTGGTGGCAAACAGAAACTGGTGGCTTCATGATCACACCACTGCCAGGCGCAACCGAACTAAAAGCAGGTTCCGCAACGCTACCTTTCTTCGGTGTTCAGCCCGCATTGGTTGATAATCTTGGTGAACTACTAGAAGGTGTTTGTGAAGGAAACCTGGTTATTACCGATTCCTGGCCAGGACAAGCACGCTCACTATTTGGCGATCATGACCGTTTCGAACAAACCTATTTCTCTACCTTTAAGGGAATGTATTTTAGTGGTGATGGCGCACGCCGTGATGAAGATGGCTACTATTGGATAACTGGCCGTGTTGATGATGTGCTGAATATTTCCGGCCACCGTCTAGGTACTGCTGAAATTGAATCTGCTTTGGTCTCTCATCCTAAAATTGCAGAAGCTGCTGTCGTAGGTACCCCACATAATATTAAAGGGCAGGCAATTTATGCCTATGTCACCTTAAATCACGGTGAAGAACCCTCTCCAGAACTCTATACAGAAGTCCGTAATTGGGTACGTAAAGAAATCGGTCCGATTGCTACACCAGATATCCTACACTGGACAGACTCCTTACCAAAAACCCGTTCAGGAAAAATTATGCGTCGTATCCTGCGCAAAATAGCCTCCGGCGATACCAACAATCTAGGAGACATTTCAACACTAGCAGATCCAGGAGTAGTAGAAAAATTGTTGGAAGAAAAACAAACAATGAATATTTCGTGACAGATCATGCCGCCTTATGGCGGCTGTAATCAAAATATAATAAATATAAGAGGATATACTCCGATGAATGACGACATTTACCAAGGGATCGAGAATAACCCGCGTTTCAAAGAATTGGTTGAAAAGCGGGGACGTTTTGCATGGTTGCTATCAATAATCACATTAATTCTGTATGTCGGTTTTATTTTTCTCATTGCATTTGCCCCAGAATGGCTAGGTACTCCCCTTTATAATGATTCCAGTATTACCCGTGGAATACCGGTTGGTATTGGTTTAATTGTTATTTCATTCATCTTAACCGGCTTATATGTAATCAGAGCCAATAGCGAGTTTGATCACCTTACCTCACAAATTCTCTGTGAGGTAAAGAAATGAAAAAGTTCCTGTTATTAGCAATAGTGCTATTTCCTCATCTCACCTGGGCTAACGCAATCTCTGAAACTGGAGAAAGGAAACCTATCAACATTCAGGCCATTATCATGTTTGTCCTGTTTGTTGGTTTTACACTCTATATCACTTACTGGGCCTCAAAAAAAACCCGCTCCCGTACTGATTACTACACGGCGGGGGGACGTATTACTGGTTTCCAAAATGGAATGGCAATTGCGGGAGATTTTATGTCCGCAGCATCATTCCTCGGCATTTCCGCTTTAGTCTATACGTCTGGTTATGATGGACTAATTTATTCTATCGGCTTCTTGATTGGCTGGCCTATTATCCTATTTCTGATTGCCGAAAGATTAAGAAACCTTGGACGCTATACTTTTGCCGATGTCGCTTCTTACCGGTTACAGCAACGCCCAATCCGTACGTTATCTGCAATTGGCTCGCTGTTTGTTGTCGCCCTTTATCTTATTGCTCAGATGGTTGGCGCAGGCAAACTTATCGAATTGCTTTTTGGGCTCAATTACCATGTAGCGGTCATATTGGTTGGTATCCTGATGGTACTTTATGTTTTGTTTGGCGGTATGCTAGCAACGACCTGGGTACAAATTATCAAAGCTATCCTATTACTAGCTGGTGCCACCTTTATGGCCCTTATGGTCATGAAAATAGTAAACTTCAATTTCAATACGTTGTTCAAAGAAGCCATTGCTGTCCACTCAAAAGGTGAAGCCATCATGAGTCCAGGAGGGTTAGTATCTGACCCAATATCCGCACTTTCTCTTGGTTTGGCATTGATGTTTGGTACCGCTGGTTTACCTCATATTATCATGCGTTTCTTTACTGTAAGTGATGCGAAAGAGGCCCGAAAGAGCGTTTTCTACGCTACTGGCTTTATTGGTTATTTTTACATTCTGACTTTTATCATCGGCTTCGGTGCTATTTTACTGGTTAGTCCAAACCCTTCCTTTAAAGATGCTACCGGCGCACTCATTGGTGGTACTAACATGGCAGCCATTCACCTCGCTAGTGCAGTTGGAGGCAACTTGTTTCTGGGTTTTATCTCTGCTGTCGCCTTTGCCACAATTCTAGCCGTTGTTGCGGGGCTAACGCTGGCTGGCGCATCAGCAGTATCACATGACCTATATGCAAACGCCATTAAACGCGGTAAAGCCAATGAACGAGATGAACTGAGAGTATCAAAAATAACAGTTGTGATACTTGGATTTATCGCAATCGGATTAGGTATTCTATTTGAGAACCAGAACATAGCTTTCATGGTTGGATTAGCATTTTCTATTGCTGCAAGCTGTAACTTCCCAACCATTCTTTTGTCTATGTACTGGCGTAAACTCACTACTCGTGGTGCGTTAACCGGAGGTTGGCTAGGATTAATTACATCAGTAGTTTTAATGATTCTCGGTCCAACAATTTGGGTCAGCATTCTCGGTCACGAGAAACCAATCTATCCTTATGAATATCCAGCATTATTCTCAATGATTATCGCTTTTATTGGTTCATGGCTATTTTCTATCACCGATAATTCACAACAAGGTATGCAAGAAAGAGAACAATTTAGAATCCAGTTTATTCGATCACAAACAGGACTTGATATCGCACAAGGAAAAACACACTAATTACGTTTTTATGTCCAGCCTCTCCTTCGGGAGAGGTATTTTCATTAGAAGCCGCCTGAATTCAGAGCTATTTCACAAGTTAACCTCTTGTTTTAATCCTAGGTTAATGATTAACTCTTTTATTTCAATTTATTAATTAACCTCAGCTTCGTTTAAAAATAACGATATCACAATCCCGTAAATTCAAGCTCGGTTTTTTAGGTTGGAATGTATAAGCAATTAGGCTAGCGACGATTTCCAATAAAAAACCGAGCTGACTGCGGTGTCTTGAATGCGCTATCTGAGAAATATTTTTAAGCTGATACACGACCGTTTCTATCAAAAATCGCCTTCTTAACATCAGCTTGTCCCAGAGAGATAACGCTTTTGCCTTTTATTACGGACATGAGTGATTAGCGTTATTCCTTCTGCTTCTAGTTCATCGCACAAAGCCTGCGACAAATACCCTTTATCGCCATACAAACATCCTGTTAACCCTTGTACCAGCGCTTTGACGGGATGGCGATCATCCTTATTTCCTGAGCGCCAAAAGTTCACTACAATCATTGATAACCAGATGAAGTTTAAAGTTTTCCCTCGCTGTGCGACGCCCTGAAATACGCGATGACGGGGAATACGGAGATTGTGGCAAACGGCAATTTTAGTTAAATCAATAAAAGCGATCCCCTGGGTTTCAGCCTTGCGTGACGAAAGAAAAGCACAGAGAGGAATGAGAGCCCTTTGCTTCAAGGTTAACATGCGGGTGTAGCTGACCAACCGGGGAAAATCGGCCTTAAGATAGTGTTTGACATGCTGAATATAAAACGTTTTAAAATCACGATAATGGCTCATGTGGAATAAAATGAGGAGCGTCATGACTTCACTGAGAGAAAGGGAAGCTTCGCGGCGACGTTTGAGCAAACCATTTTCAATTAACTGTTGATGCCAGAGAGGAATAAATTTTTGGCAAAAGTCATCGACGCCACAGTAAAGTTCTTCTAAATTAGACATGCCTGAGGCACTGAGTTCCCTTCTTAAGCAAACCTCAGGTTAATTAAATTATCAATCTGTATGAGAAATAAATGGCCGATTACTAAAACAGAAAGGTAAGAAATTTATTATTATGCATATCTATGGCAGTCATGAGCCATCCTGTAACCGATTTCCCGAAAATAAACTGATATCTTTCTCATCGAACGAAGATGATAATTGCTATGACAGCTCAATAGTTTATACAGATCAGATAATAGAGAAAATTATTAATAAAAACAAAGATAGTAAAGCATTTATTCTCTATTTTTTAGATCATGGATTACAACGTTTAGATAAAAACGGTGACATCCGTCATAACCACGGAGTTAGTCATCCTCGAAAAGAGGCTTATAATATCCCCTTATTTATCTGGTATAACGATAATGTTAATCCAAGATATCGTCATACTGGTGTACTTCAGATAATTATTACCTTATCAGTGATTGGCTAGGTATTTATCATAAATCTCCAGAATACTGCCGTTCACCATTAAACAATTGTTTCAAATCACAGAAAGAGCTAACGGTGATCGATGATAATAAAACTTAATATACCCGTTATCTTTCAAGTTGCCTCTTTGTTGGCTGCACTCACTCATCCCGGTCACATCGTTCGCTATGCCCCTGCGGATTCGCTCCCTTGCCATCGCGGTGCATCTTGAAATCCATAGGATATCCCTTTTAAAACGCAAAAACCCCCAGCTCTCGCTGAGGGTTTCTACTGTATTTAAAGCCTGGCAGTTCCCTACTCTCACATGGGGAGACCCCACACTACCATCGGCGCTACGGCGTTTCACTGCTGAGTTCGGCATGGGGTCAGGTGGGACCGCCGCGCTATCGCCGCCAGGCATATT
>NZ_CAWNXG010000029.1:0-61491 GCF_963878145.1 Photorhabdus sp. S10-54
ATGGTCAAACAATGTGATTGTGGGGCACCAAGCCAAAGAAATAAGCTTAAGAAAGCCAGCTGGTGTGATGATTACCGTGCAAAAGTTTTCTTTGGCTGAATATCAAACAAAGTATGCTCGCGCCCTGATGCTGCCAGAGTCGCGGCGTCTTCTAAGAGAAGCGTTTTAGCTTCAGAAAACGGGATAATATCGTAATCATTATCAGACATTTTTAAGACTCCGTTTAACTTCTTTCATTCGTTTTAACAAATTCAGTTAATTACAGGATACACAATGGATAGCAGTATATTCGTCGCTCTAACGCACTTGACAAAAGTGTGTATTTACAGGGACTGCTACCGGAGACCTACAATCATTTTCTTCAGTCGTTTTACAACTCGTTTAAAAGGAGTTACATACATATTTTTCACACCAGAATAATCATCGTATTTTTCGCCAGTTGCACCAAAAGTCAACACTTCATCTGCCTGAGGCATAATTTGTGTTTTAAATAAGCGATCCCAAAATGAAAAAATAAAACCAAAATTTTTATCATGGTGTTTAACAGAACTACTATGATGTAATTGGTGATATGCAGGGCTAACAAGAATATCTCTAATAAAAGGAGGATATCTTAAGTAAACCATAGAATGTTGTAAATTCAAACCAAACATAAGAAGTAAAAACATAAATACATTTTGCCCAGCAAAAAGAATATACTCGTTCTGAGCATTGAAAAAATAAGACACTCCACCTGCATATACACCTGTAAATAAACTTGCTATCAGAATAAAAGATCCTTGATTTACAGGGTGCGACCTATAAGCAGTTAAAGGTGTAAGATTTTCAGCAATGTGATGAATTTTATGGAATTCCCACAACACCCTGATTTTATGATATATAAAATGTTCGAAAAAAACTGCAAAGTCAAAAACAATAATTGCTCCTAAAGTCAAAACCAAGTTGAGAGCTATGCCAGGAATAACATGAAAATGAGGAATGCCAATGAATGACAGGAGATTTATAGTTCCTTCTTTAAATAATAAATCTGACGATAAAATAAGGGAATATGTAAATCCAAACACTATCTTGTCGACAAAATAAAAAATGAAATCATCCTTTGATGATTTAGATGTTAATTTATGCGCTTTAACTACTATTTTGCTGACTTTTAATGGATTGACCGATTTATTTTTATAGGAATAAAACAAAACGGCAATCAAAAAAGCCATAAACAAATAGCCAATGAACAACCCATGACTTGGTGCAAAAAACACAGTTAATCTTTTAAAAAAAGGAATAGCAATATCCTGATATATAAAATCAAAATAACTACTGAGATTCTCCATATTTTTTCCATTTGTTTTAGTTTAAATTTGCAGAGAATCTGATTGACATTGTATGGTTTCAATCAGTCTTATAGCATCTAAAGATTTTTTTTGAAGTTCATCAAGTATATATTTGTCTTTATTTCCTTTGATGAAATCAATAAAATTATATACCATTCTGTGATGTTGTAGATCTTTAAGGAATATTTTTTTATATTCCTTATCAACCAATGGCTTTAGTCCCGATGTCATTTTTACTCTCAAAAATGGCAGCATCTTACCATAGACAAAGGAGCCGCAATATGGCATTACAAAATCTTGAATGCTAATCTCGCCCTTTTCACCAGATATTGTTACTTCCTGCCTAGCTGTAGAACCCCGATAGGATGAAGCTATACTGAAAGTTATATTAGAGCTTGTTAAACCTATAGCATTAAATTCGAGAATAGCTCCTGTCTCTTTCTTCAAAACAAATGAGTTTAATTTAGATATCTCTTTTCTTTCAATAAGCGATAAAATCATACGAATAGAGTATCAACCAAGATCGCCAAGGGCACCTTTATCCTCAAGATAAAGGTTAAATTTTATATGTGAATAATCAGTACTCGGCCAAAAAAATTTGAGTCGATTCTGACAATTTTGCCCACATGTTTATTTATTAGTTTCGGTAATGAATTATATAACTCATTATGCACAAAGTGCGTTTCATCCATCCAAATAATATTTCTCTCTTTTGAGAGTTCAATAAATTCCGAGAGAAACACAGATGAAGGCAAAGGCTTTTCAACTAAAGTATGCTTTTTATACTCGAGACATAATCTCATATAAAACTCTTTTGTTGAACTGGGAGTTGCAATATAAACTGCATCCAGTCCCGGATCTTCGAAAAAAGCTTCAGGTACATTGTAGCCTTTTCCTTTTCTGCTACAGAACTCGCCACAAAATGATTCTGCGTTATTTTTACTTCTTGATAATACAGAATAAACTTTAACACCAATATTAGCACAACTCTTAGCTATGACTTTTGCCATTAATCCTGTGCCAATAATTCCTAAATTAATCATAAAAGCACCTATAATCTAAATGTTCTGTTACTTCGACTTCAAAGGTTAAATTTTTAGGAACAATAATTTCATCACCAGATTGTACTAATGTCCTCTTTCCCTCAATGATAAAATAGGCTTCTCCACTATAAATCCTAAAATGCTCAGTAGTTTCCGCAAGCCAGCGATATTTACCTTTTACCATAAAACCAAAGGTCACCAGATTATCATATTCATCTTGAAAATTTCGGATCACAGATCTCCCGTCAAAAAAATATATGTCTCTATAAATTTATATCGGCCATTACACATAGTAAGTACTTAGCTCCTTTATATAATCATCGTCGATACTTAGTTTTTCTTTAAAAGGTGATGTGATAACTTCAGGTACAGGATCGTAACCAAGATGTAACCTTTTATCGAATCTTAATGATAAATCCCGTGTATAACACAAAATAAGTTGTAATCTATTTTTATATGGACAAGGCTCTCTCCAGTGTTCAAATTTCTTCCCGTCTAAAATCAGAAGGTCACCAGATTTCATATTTACCGGTTTGTTTTCTACGTATAAACTCCAATCAGCTTCCTCTTTAGTATGTATGCCAATCGAGATAATGTAATCTACAGAGTTTCTATCCTTATGCTTTGGAAGTGCATATTCCTTTTTATAATTCCATAAAAAAGAATAACTCGGATATACTTTTTCATTTACAATGTCTGATACTAAATCACAGTAATGGCTCAGCATGGCTTCAAAATAAGGTGTGGCATAATACATATGGGCTCTGGTTGAGTCATTATTCCCCTTTAAATGACCTAAATTTTCTGAGATAGCTAAATATCTGTAAATAATATTTATTTCTCGTTCTGTTATTGCATTTTCGATAACATGAACACCATTGAACATTAATCATCTCTCCATTATTTTATTAATGAAGTTATCATGTCGGTTTTTAATTCTGGTTTCAATTTCATCAGCCGGGATACCGCTGATATCTGACAGCCAGTTAACCCCATCTTTATTAACGTGCAATATTTTCTTAAAAGTAGTCAGATGATCTATAACCATTTCTTTTTTAGCGGGTGACTGCTCGATAAGCTCCCTAAAGTATGTAATTCCCATTTGAACATGTCTCGCTTCATCCTGCATTGCTCCCTTATATATCTGGCCGATTAAGCTTTTATCACCGAAAGCGTGAATAAAAATGTTAAATTGCTCTAGAGCACCATTCTCAAGAAAAACATGACTGAGAAATGTTTCATCAAAACTTCTTAATTTGGCAAAGTGTTCAATACATATATCCCTAGTTTTCGGTAAATCCTTTATGCTGCCATTTGCTAAAATTGCATATTTCGCGAAAAGTTCAGAGTGTCTGGCTTCATCATTAACAGCTTGGGCTAGTCCTATTTTCAACGAAAAATCACCACATTGAAGCAGTAACTCCACAGCATTTTGCATTCCCAAAATTTCAACATGAACAGATAAACTCGCAACGACTATAGCTGTCTCGTATAAGCTTTCAGGGATCAAATCTCTCCCGGCCAAGTTCCAATTCAGATTGCTATCCCATGTTTGCTTAGTTTTTCCTTTCAAGTACAAGTCATAGTGTTTTGCATTGATAAAATCAATATTACTAAGCTTATTTTGGTTGTACATATTTATTCCTCTCCTCAGTTAATTTATGCTTTTTAAATAAAAAATACAGAAATATCACAGCAAGCAAGATGCTTGTTAATCTAAAAGTGAATTCGATAGAAATGAGTTTTGCAATATACCCACCAATAATTGGCATCAAAATTGCCACTACAGATGAAATCTTCTGTATATCTCCTGTAGCTTTTCCTACGTGCTCAAAACCAATAATATTTCTTACACCGTATCTAATTGCGAAAAACGTCACACCAGAGGCGATACCAACGAGAAAAACCAATAAATAATATGTAGCATAGTGATATGTTTTTGCGTCTAAAAAACCAAATCCCCAAAAAGCCACAAAATTAGCCATAACGGAAAATAATAAGACATTCTTGGCTGACAACCTTTTAAGTAACCAGCCAGAAACTCGCGTTCCTACTATGCCACCGACCCCGAGAAGTGAAATTATGTAGCCTATACTACTTTGATTTTGCCCAATCTTCTCGAAGAAGATACCGAGCATATCATTGCTAAGAAAAAAGGCTAAGTTTGACAAAGTATAGGCCGAAACAAGTAAATATAAATCCGGTTTATTTCGCAATTGCTGTACGAATGAGAAACGTTCTACAGCAGTAACATTTATACTTTTATTTACATCAAGCCGAGAAGTATTATCAAAGTACGATGTCAACATGCCGACCAGATTAAATGCCATTGATAATAACAGGACAAACCATAACCCATAGTTTGTGTTTAGATATACAACAAGCAATGGAATGATTATTCTGCTAAAGTTGGTAATATATCCATAAATCTCATAAAATCTTTGAGATTCATTATTATCTACATTCAATTTTGTGTTTGATATTCCAAGCCCACACCGACAGGTTGTCTTGATTAATGTAATAACATAAAGAAATATAATTGGATCAGCTACAGATAGAAAAGGCATGGTAATGCCATTAATAAAGAACAACAATGTCCTCCAATTTAATACATTTCCTTTGTCAAACAGCTTGCCGAATAATCTACTTGCCACCAGAAATGGAGCAGCGAAGCAAGCACCCAATATCCCCATTTCGGATGGAGTAGCATGCAGGCTATATATAGCTATGATGCTTAAAATAGCGTAATCAAGATAAGTATCAAGTTCGTGGACACCTATACTAATGTACTTTTTCATCAGTTATCACCCAAGTGAGGATAGGTATAAATAAATTTTTACACCTATCCTTGGTTTTTAAAGTTTTATATTAGCTAGCTAGAGGTTGATAGTCCATGATGTCTCATTTTTAAACTTTAGGTTGATATATTGCCTTTAAAAATCATTCAAATACATACCACATAAAAGATTGAATAATATTTTATCGTATTAATCTCATTGCCCACTTTGCTTTTATTTAATATATCTATTTAGTAGTATCACTAAACTCTGAGCTAACTGCCCTTTAAACAGATCTGAGGTTAATTAAAAAAATAATCAATTCAATGTGAGGTAGTCATCACCTGACCTTGCTGAAAAGATACTATAGATTGTGAATATCAACACCCGCGATAGCGTCAATCCACCGACGAGATCAGCGGGTTTTTTTCATGTACAGAAAAAACTTAGTAGAATTATTTTGTTAATAACACTTTCTCAACACTAATCATATGAGATTCTATTAAATTTCTGTTTATAACAAACCTTTCTTAACTCCAGCAGAGCTGGTAAATATTCATCTTGAGGATAAAGGTGTTTTATTTACTCATCCCTTTAATAAAGTTTTCGCTGAGAAAGCGCTATCCCTAATTAATTGGTATAGATTCAAATCATACTTATATCCTTATTTAAATCATTCAACGAAAGAATATTTGCCAGGTACTGAATTTAAAAATGGCTTTGACTTATATTTGTTTGACTGTGAATTAATAGAACTATGTAACAAATACATATTAAGAATAGAAGTTAAAGCAAAAAGTATTTTTGACCAAATCATAACAAAGTATCTAAACGACCCTTTTTGGTATCTCAGTGATGATGTATTCACACCAAATAAAGCACCATATCAGGAAAGAATGGAAATAAAAGCGCTCATGGAGAAATCTACTCAGGAATTCGCTGTTTACTATAAAAATAATGTCTAAGACTTTGATAAGCCCATCAGAAAAGTTCGAAGTTGAATTTAAAAATCTCATAAATAAATACAGTTATATAAATATTTTAACTCATTCAATGGGAATTCCCTCAGGATGGGACAAGGAAAATATATGGAATTAAAAGATAGAATTTGCCTTTCTTAGTAACAAATTGAATCCCTATGATTTATCTAATCGTCAGAAGAACTAACATTGAGCCGCCGCATTCACTCGGCGGACGCTTCACTTTTCCAAACTACGCCAATAAAAATCTGTTATCTCATCAACCTTACAATGCTTCTCTACTAGCAAAATCAGTCAACAACCCAACAAACTCATCAGGATGAGAAATAAAAGGCGCATGAGCGGCATGACGCATCATAGCTGAAACTGAACTCGGCCATTTTTCATCAAGAATATTGAGGATTTTTCTTGGCACCAACCCATCCAGATAACCGTAAATCCGCAGGAATGGGATGGCAAGATCAGCCAAAGGCTCCCTTAAATCTTCGGTACGCAAAATTTCCAGACCAACATGCAGCACTTCGACAGAAGGCATCGGCTGCGCCAGCACAACAGATTTCAACAATCGCGCATCTTGACGGGCGCTATCTGTGCCTAATGTCTGTAAAGCAAGAAAACGCTCAACTGTGCGCTGGAAATCTTCACTCAACTGATGTTCGAAATCGCGCAAAACCTCCGGCTTAATCCCCGGCCAGTCACTTTCTGCGCTAAAATGCGGTGAAGAAGCCACGGTAATTAATCCGGCAACCTTATCCTGATGGTCAAGGGCAATCCGGCTGGCAACTAATCCTCCCAACGACCAACCTAGCCATAGCGCATTTTCAGGCGCATATCGCCAAACTTCATCCGCCATGTCAGCAAGATTCATCGGGCCATATTTCTGGCTACGGCCATAACCCGGTAAATCCACCAGATGCAAACGAAAATGCGGAGCGCATCGCATTTCAATGGAACGCCAAACTTCCGCATTCAGCCCCCATCCGTGCAGCAACACAAGATCACGCGAATCTCCCGCAGAAGTCTGCCAAAATAGATCAGCCATTGTTATTCTCAACTTTATTTGCCATCAAGGAAGAAACCTATGCTAACAATGGTTGGGTACTGTTGGCTATGCCGTCAGCCTCTTTGGTTTCCACATCATGGAGTATGCAGTTTTTGCAACAAGCGGCTGAAACGTTTGACAAACATGTGCCCGTGCTGCGCTCTACCCTCAGAACTCTCTTCACTGCCTTGTGGACGCTGCCTCAAAAAACCGCCTCTATGGGAAAATATGATAGCGATTACCGACTACTGCCCACCACTGAGTGGCCTGATTCGTCGCTATAAATATCACGGTACCCCACAACTTGCGTCAGTTCTGGCGCGTCTGTTTCTGCTGCACTGGCAACAGGGCTATCGTGATGGACGATGGTATAAACCCAACATTCTGCTCAGTGTGCCACTGCATCGACGCCGGCGCTGGAAACGGGGATTTGATCAAAGTGTATTAATGGCAAAGCAGTTATCAGAATGGCTACAATGCGATTACCAGCAAAGCTTTCTACAGCGGACGCATGCTACACTACCGCAAAGAAATTTATCGGCAGCACGGCGTAAAATTAATCTCAGGAAAGCATTTCAGCTTTGTGGCTCCGTCGCAGGACAACATGTCGCCATACTTGATGATGTGATTACCACCGGTGCGACCATGACTGAAATTTCCCGTTTGTTAATTCGTGCTGGTGCCCATTCAGTGCAGGTCTGGGCGATTTGTCGAACCTTGTAGTCAATACGAGAATGGGCGTATTATAACCAACTATAGCAGTCAACTATTGAGCAAATGATATGATTAATATTACTGAAGCAGCACAAGCTCATTTTGCCAAATTACTGGCAAACCAAGAACCGGGTACACAAATTCGTGTATTTGTCATCAATCCAGGCACACCTACCGCTGAGTGCGGCGTATCTTACTGCCCGCCTGATGCTGTTGAAGCAACAGATACTGAATTGAAATTTGATCAACTGTCAGCTTACGTTGACGAACTGAGCGCCCCTTTCCTTGAAGAAGCTGAAATTGATTTTGTCACCGATCAGTTAGGCTCTCAGCTAACATTAAAAGCCCCTAACGCCAAAATGCGTAAAGTTTCTGATGATTCCCCACTTGTCGAACGTGTGGAATACGTTTTGCAGTCACAAATTAATCCACAGTTAGCCGGTCACGGTGGCCGCGTTAGCCTGATGGAAATCACGGATGATGGTTTTGCTATCCTTCAATTCGGCGGCGGCTGTAATGGCTGTTCAATGGTTGATGTCACCCTGAAAGAAGGGATTGAAAAAGAGTTGCTGAACATGTTCCCGGAACTAAAAGGGGTAAAAGACTTGACTGAACACCAACGCGGTGAACATTCTTATTACTAATAACGTATTACTGATCACTTATTACTGATAACAAATTTTCCCGCTCGGATAATCGTCGGGAAAACATTATTACAATAATAATCTAACGGGATAATCTCTAAGTTTTCAAGAGCAAGTCAAAATATATATGGAACATTTTCAAACCATCAGCCCTGAGCAGGCTTATCAACACTGGCAGGATAAATCCGCCATTATGGTGGATATCCGCGATCCACAGAGTTTCCGGGCGGGTCATGCATGTAATGCTTTTCATTTAACCAACGACACATTGAATGAATTTATGTTACAGGCCAATTTCGAGCAGCCGGTTATGGTTATGTGTTATCACGGTCATAGCAGCCAGAATGCCGCTCAGTATTTATTAAACATCGGTTTTGAAGCTGTCTACAGCATTAATGGCGGTTTTGAAGCTTGGCGCAGAGACTATCCTCACGCTGTTGACTCCTTACCTAATCCGGCATAACACACCTCATGATCCGCGTAATCGCTATTTCAAACCCGCGTCTAGCGCAAGCCTTTATCGATTATATGGCAACCCATCAGGTCCATCTCACTATGCGCCCCAGTCACGATGAGCAACACGTCGAACTATGGCTGGAAGATGACACTAAACTTACTCTAGTTCAGCAAGAGCTAGAGCAATTTACCCGCGATCCGCTAAATGAACGTTATCAAGCGGCCAGTTGGCAATCTGGCGATGTGAATCACCCATTGAAGTACCACAATAATCTGAATTGGCAATATTTAAGTCGTCAGGCAGGTCCGTTAACCATCACGGTTTTGTTCCTAAATATCGTCGTTTATCTCTGGATGCAATTTGCCGGTGATGATCAGGTGATGTCTTGGCTGGCATGGCCTGACGATAGCCAACATATGGAACTATGGCGTTGGGTCACTCACGGCTTACTGCACTTCTCACTACTGCATATCATCTTTAATCTCATGTGGTGGTGGTATCTTGGCGGGCAAACAGAAAAGCACCTCGGTACAGGAAAACTGTTTGTCATTATGATTGTTTCCGCTGTTTTCAGCGGCTGGGGACAATCATTATTCAGTGGTTCTCATTTTGGCGGCCTTTCTGGGGTTGTTTACGCTTTAATTGGTTATGTCTGGCTAACCGGTGAACGTGCTCCCGAACGTGGTATCGGTGTTCCCCGTGGTTTGATGGCTTTTTCGATCTTCTGGCTGATTGTTGGATACTTCGATGCATTTGGACTATCGATTGCCAACGCCGCCCATTTCTCCGGTTTAATTATCGGTTTACTGATGGCGTTGTGGGATAACCGTCATACATTCAAAAATAATAACCGACACTTTTAGACACTTAGAGGACTATCGTGAAGCAAACTCAACGGCATGATGCAATAGTTGAGCTGGTACGCCTTCAGGGCTACGTCAGCACTGAAGAGTTGGTTGAACACTTTAATGTCAGCCCCCAGACTATCCGCCGTGATTTGAACGACTTGGCAGATAAAAACAAAATACAGCGGCATCACGGCGGTGCCGCATTGCCATCAAGTTCGGTTAATACTGCCTATCATGACCGCAAGATCATGTGGTCAGAAGAGAAAGCACGTATTGCGCAACGTGTTGCTAGCCATATCCCGGATGGCGCAACGCTGTTTATTGATATTGGCACCACACCCGAAGCTGTCGCTCACGCACTGTTAAATCATAAAGCTCTGCGGATTGTCACTAACAACCTCAATGTCGCTACCCTGTTGATGACAAAAGAAGACTTTCGTTTAATTCTGGCGGGTGGGGAGATTCGTTCCCGTGATGGCGGGATTATCGGTGAAGCCACACTGGATTTTATTTCTCAGTTTCGGCTTGATTACGGCATTCTCGGCATCAGTGGCATTGACATGGATGGCTCATTACTGGAATTTGATTACCATGAAGTACGCATAAAGCGCGCAATTATCGAAAACTCCCGTTGTGTTATGTTAGTCACTGACCATTCTAAATTTGGCCGCAATGCTATGGTTAATCTGGGTAACATGAATCTCATTGATCATCTATTTACTGACCAACTTCCCCCGCCAAGCATCCAGAAAGTGATTGAGCAATATAACGTGCAGCTCGAACTCTGCTAAGAATTTTTTCTATATTCAGGGGATAGCACTATCCCCTATCTCCTTGCCGTTCCACAATTACACCATCTTTTAGCTTCTTCATTAATACCATGTAAATCATATGGATAAGGTAATATTTGTTATCTATATCACGTGAACATATTTTTTCTTAGCAAATAGTTGGCTATTGATCGATTTCTGATTACAATCTTGAGCGAAAGCGAGCATTAAAGAACTATTTCGAACATTTTAGGGGGATGCATGGAGACTAAAGACTTGATTGTGATCGGCGGCGGGATCAACGGTGCCGGAATTGCGGCAGATGCTGCTGGCCGGGGACTCTCTGTTCTGTTGCTGGAAGCACAAGACTTAGCCAAAGCCACATCATCCGCCAGTTCAAAACTGATCCACGGTGGCTTACGCTATCTAGAACATTATGAATTCCGTCTGGTCAGCGAAGCGCTGGCAGAACGTGAAGTTTTACTGAACCTTGCACCACACATCGCTTTTCCGATGCGTTTCCGCCTGCCGCACCAGCCACATTTGCGTCCAGCATGGATGATCCGTATTGGCCTGTTCCTCTATGACAATTTGGGCAAACGTGTCAGCCTGCCTGGCAGTAAAGGGCTAAAATTCGGTGCCAATTCTGTTCTGAAACCAGAATTGGTCCGTGGCTTTGAATATTCTGACTGCTGGGTTGATGATGCTCGTTTAGTTGTCCTTAACGCTCAAGAAGTCAAAAAACGTGGCGGGGAAGTCCGTACCCGAACAAAAGTGACCCGTGCATGGCGCGAACAAGAGGGTTGGATGGTTGAAGCCGAAGATCTGCGTACAGGTAAGACCTATACTTGGCGTGCAAAAGGTCTGGTTAATGCTACCGGCCCCTGGGTTAAAGAATTCTTTGACGATGGCCTGAAATTGAAATCACCTTATGGTATTCGCCTGATCAAAGGCAGCCATATTGTGGTGCCAAGAGTGCATGATGAGCCGCAAGCTTATATTCTGCAAAACGAAGATCACCGTATCGTATTTGTTATTCCCTGGATGGATGAATTTTCCATTATCGGAACCACCGATGTGGAATATCAAGGTGATCCAAAAGAAGCGAAGATTGACGATCAGGAGATTAATTATCTGCTGAGAGTTTACAACGACCACTTCAAGAAACAACTTAGCCGTGACGATATCGTCTGGACCTATTCTGGCGTACGTCCACTGTGCGATGATGAATCCGATTCACCTCAGGCAATTACGCGCGACTATACCCTTGACATTCATGATGAACAGGGCAAAGCACCATTACTGTCTGTGTTCGGCGGTAAATTAACTACTTACCGTAAGCTGGCAGAACACGCAACCGAGAAGCTCATGCAATATTATCCCAATGCCGGAAAAGCCTGGACCAAAAATGGTCAGTTACCGGGGGGTAATCTGGAAGGGTGCGATCGTGATGGTTATGCCCGTTTATTGCGTAAACGTTACAACTGGTTACCGGAAGGTGTTGCTGTACGTTATGCGCGTACTTACGGCAGCAACAGCGAACTGATTCTGCAAGGTGCTAATAATCTGGCAGATCTGGGTGAATCTTTCGGCCACGGTTTGTATGAAGCAGAGCTTCGTTATCTGGTTGATAATGAGTGGGTTGTTGAACTGGATGACGCAATCTGGCGCCGGACCAAATTGGGTATGTGGCTGAATGAAGAACAGAAGCAGCGCGTTGCAGCATGGTTGGCGGAGAATGCTAAACCACGTAGCGAGATTTGATTTTTCTTCACAGAAAATCATTGATCTTCCAGTTTAGAAAACGCGACTACCGCGAGAATATTAAAAACTTTCTCGCGGTTTTTATTACGTTGAACTTACGTCCTATTTTTCCAAACGTTATATTAGTCTTTACAATTCAAAATTGACACACAAATTAGCAAAATATTATATATATTAAGTGTAAAATACTGCCCTATTCTCCATGTTGGAGCAATTAACCTACGAACATTTTAAGATTCTTATATAAATAATACTTTTGATTCTTTTATATTATGGAGATAATATAGACACTTCTATTAACTGTTATGGGATTAATATAGGATGTTTATATGAGCTTTTCTATTTACTTAAAACTAACTGGCCGCAAACAAGGGTTAATATCATCAGGGTGTTCAACATCTGACTCCATAGGAAATAGATATCAAATTGGACATGAAGATGAAATTCAAGTTTTATCTTTCGTTCATAGTCTAACTAGAGAACAAAATTCTGATCATCACCCAGTAGATTTCATAAAAATAATAGATAAATCATCTCCTCTACTTGGCATAGCTATTTCTAATAATGAAGTTTTAAATGCTTTTTTTGATTTTTACAGAATTAATTCTTTTGGTGTTATGGAAAAGTTCTACACCGTTGAGTTAAGAGATGCTTCTATTGTTGATATATGTGCTAATTATCCTCACAGTATAGACAGTTCAAATGCAATACCATTTGAAACTATTTCTCTAGCATACAAAAGCATAACATGGAAACACCACATAGCTGGAACTTCAGGCTATAGTATATGGGATGATAGAGTGTACTAACACATTATTAATCAATGCCATACCTTATTGTTGAAGTTATTTTAACTTCAACAGTTTTTTCTTTACTTTTATTGTAACAAAATACGACGCTATAAGAATAATTATCCCTCCAATTATACCAAACCCTTCTGGGGTAATTACAAACCATGCTAAACAAAGAGCAAATGTTATGAAAATTCCAACAAGATCTATTACAAAAGATTTAATCAAGTCCATTTTTCTTCACCAATTATCTCATGTTAAGTTAAAGGTAAATTAGTCTTTCTATTTCATCTAAAAGTAATTTTTCATCTTCTAAGGTTATGATATTTTTTCTATAAATATTTATTAATTTCGACATGTATGGTTCAACCAAAAAATAAAGCATTTCTAACCCCTTTTTCTTTAAGGCTAAATATGTCACAGGGGATTCTATTTTTAATTTTCGTGCAGATCTAGCTGCTTTTTCAAAGATCCCATAAATAGCAAGGGAGTTTATTGATATGTTTAAAAATGTTGCTATTTTTGCCTTTACAGATGGAAGTGCATTTATCTTAACCGATATTAAACTTGTTATTGCAGTAGCTACACTAATCTTTGTTGCTGTTTGAACGCCATATGTTGCTACTACTAAATTAAATTTCTCAGATATAATTCTTTGTGTTCTCTCAGGAATAAAATCATACATTGTATTTATGATTGTAAACACAATATCATAAATGACATCTCCTTTTTTAAAAATCGTCTTAATAGCTGCATCAATCATTCTCTGGTCTTCATTGGATATCTGCTTACCATAAATATCTTTATACAAAAAAGCTTGAGAGTTTCTCAATCTAACTAAACCTAAATAAATATCCTCCATAGTTGAATATACAATTGGTGCAGATTTTCTTGTTACATTATCTATGTTTTTTGCTATAACATGATCAGCCTGTTTTTTGTATGACAGATAATCCATAATAGAACTCCTTAGCCACCTATAGAATAGTCATTACAACATAGACATTTTCATTAATATAACTAATATGTCAATAGAAAAAGATAATAGATGTCACAGTTTCTCATAGATAGTAAGTGCAACATAACTACGCTACGAGCAAATAGGCCCGTATTCCTTTAAGCCATTCATAATCTCATTGGCATGATCTTTAAACCTTATGTTATGCAATACTTGCAATCATACCGTCAATATCCTATAAATATTTAGTATCAAATAACGACTTCATAGCAGTCATTGCCACTCCTTGCGTAAATTATTTTGATATTCCAATCCATCCGATTTTTTATCCCCCCACAAACCGAAAGCACTATTATTCTGTTCTGAAATATTAGCATCAAGATAAGCATCTATTGCTTTTCGGATCTGTGCAGCACGTGACTTATCAGGAGAACGTTCCTTCAAAATCTCAAGCTTCCTAATCGTTTCTTCCGGTAAATCTATATTAATTCTTACCATAGCAACCATATTTATTTCCTCTTATCAGATATCAGGTGTATGTATCGTATACCTCATTAGTTCGACTGTCTATTTTTTGGTCCAAAAAATTATTTTGATAACTAATCAACAAATTTTACTCTGAAAATAGCAATTGATCATGTAAACAAAACATTTAAAACATGTGACTTTTCCATTTGCAATAATACCTAAAATAGCCTATAAATAAAGCTATTACATACATATTGATACGGCTTTTTTAATTCTATCTTTGATTAATATACGGAGATGAGAATAATCATATTTGATACTACTGCCAACTATCTCTTTGATTAACTAAAAATTCAAATAAAAACAAATTCTTAAGTTATTTTTAGGGAATAAAATTAACAAACGACTTGGTAGCAATAGGTCCCCCCCAAATTATAACTAGCGAGATATTACATGATTATAGATATGAATATTAATGAATTATTAACAGCCGAAGCCTCATTTATGCTGGGAACCCTGACGTTAGAATCTAACATTATCGGGGTTATGAAATACGAAGATGGCGCCATTTTGATAACCCAAGATAGTCCGTTCTACCCGAAGAACTATAAGTGGCCAGACCAACTACATGATAATGGCATAATCTCAATAGATGATAAAGAACTCGCCGTGACAAAAGTTTATACCACTGGCCTTATTGATGGTCATTTATATATAGACCAGGAAATAACGAAACAAGCAACACCGCCAGCTAAAATTATGCCAGCACACTACTTACCTGATTTACAGGGAATTTCTGAAAGAGATCTCATAGGGAAAACGGTAACTCTATCTGTGAACGATAAGACAAGATATAGGGTAAGTGCCACACACTCGATGGCTCACTTTATGTCTCTTTCTTTGAATAAAGCAACTAATCATATATGGTCTAAAGTATACGATACCGATGATTTAGGAAACTATAATTTAGATAAAGCCGCCATTTACCAATCTTCTATCACAGAACTTCAATCCATTGATATTTATCGCTTTGGTAAATCGATCAAAAAGAAAGGATTTGATGAAAATATATTAATTGAAAACCTAGATAAAATTAATAGGGAAGTTAATAACACACTTAATAATTGGTTATCTCAGGGTGCGGAAATAACCATTGAATATCAATCAAAAGAGATTAATGATACCAGATTATGGAAATCTACAATTGATTCTACGGTGGTCACTATCCCATGCGGAGGCACTCATATAAATAATATTAATGAGGTCAAAGGCGTAAATGTTGAAATAAAGATCGGTGAATCTGCTGATTTTATTCAAATAACGACTCGTTGTGAAATATAGAGCCATGAGCCTCAATTTGCTTTATTTATTTTTTATCTTATACCCTATGGATTTCAAGATGCATCGCGACGGCAAGGGAGCGAATCCCCGGGAGCATAGATAACTATGTGACCGGGGTGAGTGAGTGCAGCCAACAAAGAGGCAACTTGAAAGATAACGGGTATATATAATACTGGGCCAAAATTGGCCTATTATCAATAAATCGGTGCTAAGATTATGACATATTATAACTATCAAACATCGCTAATCTAAAGTTTATTCCTTATAATAAATAAAAAAGCAAAACCTTCTCATAAATCTATTTTATAAGGATTGAATGACTAATAGAATAACTGCAAAAAAAGAAGCAGATTTTCAAGTTCCTTCTTATAACCTATATCCCTCATCCTCTTACGCAAATAAAATATTTCATGAATATACTTCTACATAAATTAAATACTTCTCTGTTGTTCTACCATAAGAAATATCAATCTTTCTGTAATAAATCTTTGACAGTATATCCTTGATTGGGATGATTCGGTGTTTGTGGAAATGCCATCATTAGGTTCTGCTTATTAAGCAGTAGTTTTATATGGTGCTGTCTGAGATTCTTTGCAGAACGATTAAGTAGTATGCTTAACACATCAATACGGATATAGTGAGACTCACAAAGTTTCATAATAATCGATTGCATTTGTTCTAGCTCTAATCGACGATTTTCATAAGCTGGGTTTCAATTGCATTAAGATATTTTCAGGTATCAAGCTCACTGTCGGTAATTCTAACAAAGTTTGTTCTGGTGTCTGACGTTCATATAAATTAGGCCGACGCCAGTCAGCAGAAGACCATCCACTATACCCAATGGATTTCAAGATGCATCGCGACGGCAAGGGAGTGAATCCCCGGGAGCATAGATAACTATGTGACCGGGGTGAGCGAGTGCAGCCAACAAAGAGGTAACTTGAAAGATGACGGGTATATATATTTGTAACCCAGCATGCTTACGTTTCATAAGATTTCAAATGGAGACGCTAAATGTATATCTATCAATTACACAACTGCTATAATGACTGTCTACCAATTTGCTACACAGGTGATTTATGAGAACACAACCTAAAGAAACCCCGATCAACATCCGGGCGAAAGCCTTCCAGCGGGAGCTTATTGACCATGCAGCAAACCTGCTCTCAAAGACCCGAACTGATTTCATCTTGGATGCTGCCTGCCGCGCAGCCGAAGATGCCATACTCGATCAGCGCCACTTTTTCGTTAACGACGAAAAATACCATGTGTTCATGCAGATGCTGGAACAACCGCTTTCTGATAATGAAGGTTTTAAAAAACTGATGGGATATAAAGCTCCGTGGGAATAAGCACACCTGAAATATTAACGGCTGAACATAATATAAATGATTTTTATTGCCAGCATGAAACATTAAACGAATGGCTTTCACGCCGGGCTTTAAAAAATAATAAGCTCGGCGCGAGCCGCACACTTGTTATTTGCAAGGAAGGTACAAAAGACGTTATCGGTTATTATTGTCTAAGCGCCGGTTCAATTAATCATATTGAATCTACACCATCGCTTAAACGCAATATGCCAGATCCTATCCCTGTAGTGCTTCTCGGCCGTCTGGCTGTCGATGTGGAATATCAGGGGAAGAAGCTCGGGGCATTGCTTCTCCAAGATGCTTGGAAGCGTGTCGCCAGCACGGCAGAACAGGTGGGCATTTCGGCTATAATCGTCCACGCACTTGATGAGAGCGCTCGAACGTTCTATACGCGTCTTGGCTTCGCCCAGTCACCGTTGGAGCCATACACGCTGATGCTTCCATTAGGCAAACAGAAGTGACTGTTCCCCGCCGTAAAAACGGCGAGCTCTCTTGCTCTGTTTCTAACCGCTTAAGCTTACCAGATAATTAAATAACAGGTCATTAGAAGTTCAAATATCACCACTTAACAAAATTGAAAATTATTAAATACCAAAAAGAATTTTTACTAAATCCTTTCTTCTCTTTGGCATATTATCGGAATAATATTTTATTCCAATGCAATAATAACTACTCCTTAAGTATTAACCAAATCCACCGCTTCACGAGTCAGGCGGCCAATTTCCTGCCAATTTCGGTTATCCACCAGCGCTTGACTAACCATCCATGAACCACCACACGCCACAATACGCGGTACAGCAAGATAATCGCGGATATTGTTTGGTCCGATACCTCCAGTAGGCATAATTTGCAGTTCGGTATAAGGTGCTAATATTGCTTTAATCATTGGCAAACCTCCAGAAGGTTCTGCCGGGAAGAATTTCAGCAGTTTTAACCCCAATTCCATTGCGCCTTCAATCGCACTTGGATTATTCACACCCGGAATAATAGGAATATTTAATTGCTGACAGGCTTTGACCGTATTTGGATTAAAACCCGGAGAAACCATAAAATCGGCGCCAGCCTGTTTCGCAGCAACCACTTGTTCACGATTCAGGACGGTTCCCGCACCAATCAGCATATTCGGCTGAGCCTCTCTCAACAGACGAATAGCTTCCGCCGCTACCGTAGAACGGAAAGTAATTTCCGCTACCGGCAAACCATTATCAGCTAACACCTTACCTAGCGGAATAATATCTTCCGCACGCTCAACAGTAATCACAGGTACAATTTTTAACTGGTGCAACTGCTCAATCATCTGTCTCATCGATTTTTCCTACTGTTAAAAGAAACCATCAGTCACTGTCTTAGTGTCACTGACTGGAATAATCGCCCCTTTATGCTGAATAACGCTACCAGCAAGACGATGCCCCATAATTGCCGCTTGTTGTATTGGGCAATCCATCAAAAATCCTGCCAGAAACCCAGCATTAAAGGCATCTCCTGCCGCCGTAGTATCGACCACGTCAACAACCGGTGCCGTTGGGATTAGCTCAATCGGCGTGTCCTGTATCAAATGCTGATAATAGCAACCGGCAGCCCCCGCTTTAATAACAGCTTCTTTAACGCCTGCTTGTTTAAGGCGAATCATGGTTGCTGTAACCGATTTATCGCCCCACAACTTACATTCATCTTCATCTGTCACCAGTGCCAGTGAGGTAAAGGCGAGTAATTTCTGATAGCAGTTCTTGGTTTCCTGCACACTTTCCCACAATGTCGGACGGTAATTACTGTCGAAAACGATGGTTTTTCCCTGAGCAGCCAGTTCAGCCAGCAAGTTTAGTAACTTTTCACGATCATCGGCAGGCAAAATAGCCAGGCTGATGCCACTGAGATAAATGGCATCCATCCGCTGTAATGCTTGCATAACCGAAGAGAAATCAGGATGGCGCACCATATAACGAGCAGCGGAATCACTACGCCAGTACAGAAAAGTCCGTTCTCCCAGTTCATCGAGTTGAATCAAATACAATCCCGGTTGATGAGCCGGATCACGCAAAACCAGATGGGTACGAATACCCTCGTCTTGCCAACGAGTGATCATCCCTTCACTGAGGGGATCCACCCCTAACGCCGTCACAAAATGAACGGCAATCTCCTGTTGGCTTGCACGTGCTAAATAAACCGCACTGTTCAGGACATCACCACCAAAAGCCTGATGCATGGTAGCGAAAGGGGTGCCATTAAGTTCAATCATACATTCACCAAGGAATGCAATCTGTTTCATGAGTTTTCTCCCGGCAAGGCAAAATAACGACGGGCGTTATTAAAGCAAATATCCTCAACCATCTGCCCTAACATGGCTTTGTGGTTAGGAATTTCGCCCTTTTCTGCCCATTGCCCCAACAAGTTACACAGAATGCGACGAAAATATTCATGCCGCGTGTATGAAAGAAAGCTACGAGAATCGGTCAACATACCCACAAATTGACTCAGCAGCCCAAGTTGGGAAAGTTGTTCAAGCTGACGCAACATGCCATCTTTCTGATCATTGAACCACCAGCCCGAACCAAACTGAACTTTACCGGCGATACCGCCACCTTGAAAGTTACCGGCCATCGTTGCAATTACTTCGTTATCTCGTGGATTCAAGCAGTAAAGAATCGTTTTCGGCAACTCATCCGTCACATCCATACTGTCCAGCAAACGAGATAATGGCCAAGCGATATTGTTATCACCAATGGAATCAAAGCCGCTATCCGCGCCAAGTAAGCGGAACATACGGCTATTATTGTTGCGAATAGCGCCGATATGCATTTGCATCACCCAACCACGAGCGGCATATTGCCGGCCAAGCCATACCAGAATCGCCGTGGTGTACTGTGCAATTTCAAGCTCAGAGAGCGTTCTCCCTGCCAGCCGTTTTTGCAGGATGCCATTTAATACCGCTTCATTAGGAATGGGAGCATAGCGCAGATTTTCTATGCCGTGATCAGCAGCCCGGCAGCCATGAGCAGCAAAATGCTCAAGCCGACGCTCCAACGCGTTCAACACATCAGCAAAAGCAGCGATCGATACATCAGCCACTGCCTCAAGCTGTTTGATATAGTCAACGAAACCCACCAGCTCAATTTTAAACACCCTATCAGGACGCCAGCTTGGCAATATTTCGATATCGAAACTCTCATCTGTCGCGATTTGGCGGTGATATTGCAGAGAATCCACCGGATCATCCGTAGTTCCAACCATACGCACATTCATTTGCTGCATAATGCCACGCGCTGAAAACGCCGGGGTTGCCAGTTTTTCATTACATTGATGCCAGATTTCATCAGCAGTTTGCGGTCCGAACAATGTCCCGGTAATACCAAATGGACGACGTAATTCCAAGTGAGTCCAGTGATAAAGCGGATTCCCTAATGTTAGCGGTACTGTTTTTGCCCATGCCTGATATTTTTCAGCATTACTGGTTTGCTTGCCGGTAATCAGTGATTCATCAATACCCGCACAGCGCATAGCCCGCCATTTATAGTGATCCCCTTCTAACCAAATCTGACCAAGGTTATCAAACCGGCGATTTTCAGCAATTTCACGCGGATTAAGATGACAGTGATAATCATAAATCGGCATATCTGCGGCATGTTCATGATATAGCTGACGGGCAGTTTCATTGTTCAGAAGAAAATCGTCACCCATAAAATTTTTCATCTCTTTTTCCTGTGAGCTAAATCGAGTGCCGCCACAGCATGACGAGCGCCGCAATCCAATAATAATTGATAAGCTTCGGTAACTGCCCGGACAAAATGCGGATTAGCTAACACTGGGTTGCCAAAAATCGCCAACAACGCGGGTACTACATCAGCAGATAACCCATGTTGCTGATAAATAGATTTAAATTGCTCAACGAGCGGATCACGCACATTAATCAATTTGCCTTGTTCATCTTTTCCACTGACATAACGCATCCACCCGGCGATACCCAAAGTTAAATGGCGGTAATCGCTGCCGTTTGCCAGATGATAAGTGACAGAATCAAACATACGTTGTGGCAGTTTCTGGCTGCCATCCATTGCTATCTGCCAGGTTTGATGCTTAAGGTTGGGGTTACTAAAACGCTCAATCAGTAGATGAGCATACTGGAAAAGATCGGTTCCTACCGGCATCGTCAAAGTTGGCGCTTGTTCTTTCAGCATCAGATCCAAGGCAGCTTGCCGGTAATCGGGGTTCGCCATTGTGTCAGCAATATATGTATATCCTGCCAAATAGCCCAGATAGGCTAAAAATGAGTGGCTGCCGTTTAACATCCGTAATTTCATAGTTTCAAAAGGCACCACATCTTTAACAAACTGCGCCCCTGCTACATCCCAGTTTGGACGGCCATTGGCAAAGTTATCTTCAATTACCCACTGACGGAAAGGTTCACAGGTGATTGCACACGGATCATATACCCCCAACTGTTCAGCTATCTGCTCCAACGATTCTAATGTGGCCGCAGGAACAATACGGTCAACCATAGTGCATGGGAACGTCACATTCAGTTCAATCCATTGGGCTAACTTTTCATCACGTAAGCGGGCAAAACCCACCACCGCTTCACGGGCAACTTTGCCATTCTCTCTGACATTATCGCAGGACATCACCGTCAATGGCGGCAAGTCACGTTCATAACGCAGACGAAGCGCCTCGACAATATAACCAATGGCCGATGTCGGTTCGGTTGGGTTAGCTAAATCCCGTTGAATGAATGCATTATTCACATCCAGTTTGCCGCTGGCTGCATCGATGCAATACCCTTTTTCGGTAATCGTCAGAGAAATAATCGCCACTTGCGGCTGCGCTATAGTTTCCAGAATACCTTGCTGACCGACAAACTCAGGGTGCAAAGCATCAATCATAGAGCCGATAATTTTCAGCTCCGTTTTTTCCGCCCCTTTCTCCGCAATGGTACACAAGCAATCCTGCTCTTTAAGTTGCTGAATCAACCGATGACCGGAGAACAAACTAACTTCACAAATTCCCCAGTCACTGCCCGTTTTTTCCAACATATGGTGAGTAAAAACCGCCTGATGTGCGCGGTGAAAAGCGCCACATCCCAGATGAACAATACGGGTAACCAATTTTTGACGATCATAAGAAGGCAGAGAAATAGCAGGATTGATGTTGCTGTTGGCTATATTACGGATCATAGAACAATTCCTGTTTAATGACGCGGATTACCTGAATGCTCAGTCATTCAGTAACATCTGAGGCAACCACAAGCTCAGTTGCGGTATAAAGGTCACCAACATCAACGCGATAACCAAAGCGCAATACATGGGGACTAAGGGTTTCAATACCTTATTAATGCTGACTTCACCGATAGAACAGCCAACAAACAGCGCACTCCCTACCGGCGGTGTACAGATACCAATAGCCAGATTAAAGGTCATAATGATGCCAAAATGTACCGGATCAACGCCCATATTCTGCGCTACTGGCAGGAAAATCGGCGTAAAAATCAGAATCGCCGGTGTCATATCCATAAAGGTTCCGACCAACAACAGAATGAGATTAATGACCAACAGAATAACCAGGGGGTTTTCAGAAACCGCCATAAGTGCATCAGCGATCAAATAGGGCAGATCCGCATTCGCCATTGCCCAAGACATGCCCATTGATGCACCAATCAACAACAAAACAATGGAAGTGGTCACCGCAGAATCCAAAATGATTTTGGGTAATTGGGTGATACTGACTTCACGATAAATCAATACTGCTAATACAAAGCTATATAACACGGCAATCGCCGAGGCTTCTGTGGCGGTAAAAATACCCGCAATGATCCCTCCCATAATAACCACAACCAGCATCAGAGAAGGCAATGCGCGAACCAATGTGGTGAAAAACTCGTTCCATGTCGGCTTAGGTGATACCGGATAACCACGGCGTTTGGCAATAATTGCCGCCACAATCATCAAGGATAGGCCCATCAAAATACCGGGAATATAACCTGCCAAAAACAGCGCCGCAATTGATGTGCCACCAGAAACCAGTGAGTAAACAATCAAGGTGTTACTTGGCGGGATCAACAAACCGGCAGGGCAGGAAGCAATGTTTACCGCAGCAGAATATTCCGGCTCATAACCCTCTTTTTTCTGCATCGGCGCCATCGTTCCACCGACCGCCGCAGCCGATGCCACCGCTGAACCCGAAATCGCACCGAAAAACATATTCGCCATAATATTGACGTGCACCAGAGAACCGGGCAAACGGCCACCTATGACTTTTGCCAGATTAATCAAACGGGCAGCAATTCCCCCCTGATTCATCATATTCCCCGCCAGAATAAAAAACGGGATAGCGAGTAAAGAAAAGTTATCAACACCGACTGCCATACGTTGCGCAACCACGGTAATCGCCGCTTCCAGTGGCAAAGTCATCATAATTGCCAGTAATGATGATAAGCCAATCGCAAAGGATACCGGTACACCCAGTGCCAGCAACACGGCAAAACTACCAAACAACGCTAAAACCACTTGCCAATCCATAAGCCCATCCTCTTCTGCCTGGTGACTTTATTGATTTTCAGAAATAACCGCGTCTTTACCTGAAAAATTCCGAATCAGAGCAATAATGTCTACCAACACATAGCAAATCATCAGAACACCGCTAATTGGCAGACATAAATAGACATATCCCATCTGTAATCCCAGCGCGGGAGTGATCTGCCCGGTTTCAAGGGTTGAGATCACCAGTACCGATCCGCCATACACCAATACGATCGAAGCAAACAGAGCGATCGCGGCCTGGATCACCAAACCCACACTATTTTTTCCTGTTCCCTTAAGTTTTATCGTTAACAAGTCGATAGCTAAATGACGATGTTGACCTGTGGTATATGCCGCGCCAATCATGGCAACCCACATAAACAGATAACGAGCGAGTTCATCGGTTACCGTACTCGGCGTACCAAACACATAGCGGGAAACCACCTGCCATGTGACACAAAACACCAAAAAAACGGAAAGGCTGACGGTAAAAAATGCCAAACCTTTATTGATGCAATATACAAGGTTTTTCACGGGGCTTTGTCCTTATTGACCTCAATGGATGCCCTATTTGATTGACCAAATGGACAAACTGTCTGACCAAAATCAGTAAAGGAAGCTTTACGTTGCCTGGATTATAAGATCCAGGTCAAAAAAACATCCAGTGAGCGGGATCACAAACTGACTGGTTCACCATTTGGTCCGATTATTTTGTGATATTGGTCAACCAAATTACTTTTACTTTTTGACGAAATCCGAAGTGATGCTTATGGTTTGACCGTCAGTTCAGTTGTGCCCGTAACCTATTTACAACAATTGGAGAACGAATAATGAGCAATGCTAAGCGTATTTTATCTACTGTAATCGGAGCGATATTGGCCTTAGGCGCGTCACAAGTTATGGCAGTAACAACATTAAAACTCAGCCATAACCATAACCGCGATCATGCAGTGCACAAGGCCATGACTCAGTTTGCGGATGAAGTTCGCCAAAAAACGAATGGCGATGTTCGTATTCGGATCTATCCAGACGCACAATTGGGTAACCAACGGGAATCGATGGAACTAATGCAAAATGGCGCGCTGGATTTAGTTAAATCTAACGCCGCAGAACTGGAAGCTTTTTCGCCCGCTTATTCCGCTTTTAACTTACCTTATCTGTTCCGCGATAAAGCCCATTACGAAAAGATTAAAAACGGCGAGATTGGTAAAGAGATTCTGACATCCAGCAAAAACCGTGGCTTTATTGGCATAACCTACTATGAAGCCGGCGCTCGCAGCTTCTACGCCAAAAAACCTATCCGCACGCCTGAGGATCTAAAAGGCATGAAAATTCGGGTTCAGCCTAGCCCAACCGCCATTTCTATGGTGAAAAACTTAGGTGGTAACCCAACACCGCTGGCTTATGGCGAACTGTATACTGCTCTACAACAAGGTGTGGTAGATGCCGCAGAAAATAATATTCCCTCTTTTAGCCTGAGCCGTCACAGTGAAGTTGCCAGATACTTCTCGCTGGATAACCATACTATGGTGCCAGACGTCCTTGTTATTTCTACTAAATCGCTAAATAAGCTGTCAGCAGAGCAACAAAAAATTCTCATCAATGTTGCCATTAACTCCTCTCAATATATGACGCAATTGTGGGAAAAATCAGAGGAGAAAGAGCGCCAGAATGCAGAGAAAATTGGAGTCAAGTTCGTCGATGTGGATCAAAAATCGTTTGAAGAAGCGGTCAAACCGATGTACGACGACATTAAGAAAAGCGACCCAGTGCTTTACCGCATGGTGGAGCGCATCCGCGCAGTCAGATAATTATTGGTGAAGGCCATTTGGCCTTCGCCCTTAAGTGGCATTTTTGGTTGACCAATTTCTATTTTTGATTATTATCTACACAACACCATCGATAATCACGACAACAATAGTGACACCATGAAGCATTTACTTGAGCCAAAACGTCCTTACCAAGAAGTTGGCATTTCATTAAGAGAGATGATTGCCAACCAGCAATATCGTATCGGGGATCGCTTACCTCCAGAGCGAGAACTTGCTGAATTATTAAGAGTTTCCAGAACCGTTGTGCGTGAAGCATTAATTATGCTCGAACTAGAAAACCTTATTGAAGTCCGCAAAGGTTCCGGGATCTATATTATTAACCGCCCTCACCTACCCACTTCCTCTTCATGCTCAGTTAACGCAGCAGGACCTTTCGAGCTATTACAAGCTCGCCAATTACTGGAAAGTAATATTGCCGAATTTGCCGCCATGCAAGTGACGCCAAATAACATTGCTAATATGCGTCGAGCATTACAAAAAGAATCCGAAGATTTGGCCTCCGGTGAAGATGAATCCGGCGACAGAGAATTCCATCTGGCGATTGCGGAAGCAACCCATAACAGTATGTTAGTTGAACTGCTTAAACAATCTTGGGCATGGCGGGAAAATAATCCCATGTGGCAGAAACTGCACACGCGAATTACCGATAAAGATTATCGTAAAGAATGGCTGGATGATCATCAGATCATTTTATCCGCCATGATCAAAAAAGATCCGGCGGCAGCGAAACAAGCCATGTGGCAACATTTGGAGAATGTGAAATTACGTTTACTGGAATTATCTGATGTTGATGATCCCTATTTCGACGGTTATCTCTTTAATTCATATCCCTATGAAATAGCAAAGAGGCGTAATTAATTTAACGAAATAATTAATAATTTTTTATATCCAATTATTCTGGTGGATTTTTTTCATTCTGGCATTTGCATAAAGGTAAATAACAATGGAACAAACCTGGCGTTGGTTCGGCCCAAATGACCCTGTTTCTTTAGATGATATCCGTCAGGCTGGTGCAACCGGCATCGTTACCGCATTACACCATATTCCTAACGGACATGTTTGGAACAAAGATGAAATCCTGACTCGCAAAACCCTCATCGAAAATAAGGGGCTTATCTGGTCAGTTGTTGAAAGTGTGCCTGTTCATGAAGAGATTAAAACCCAGACCGGTCACTATCAGCAATGGATTAATAATTACAAAACTTCACTGAAAAATTTGGCGGAATGTGGCATCGATACCGTCTGCTATAATTTTATGCCCGTGCTGGACTGGACACGCACCGATCTTGAATACACACTCCCTGATGGTTCTAAAGCCCTACGTTTTGATCAAATTGCCTTTGCCGCATTTGAAATCTATATCCTCAAACGTCCAAGTGCAGAAGCTGATTACACTGTCGAAGAACAAGCTCAGGCAAAAGTCTATTACGACAACCTGTCTGCTGCTGATATTGAGAAACTCACTGCGAATATTATTGCTGGCCTGCCGGGGGCCGAAGAGGGCTATACGCTAGCAGAATTTCAGGCGCAATTAGATCGCTACAAAGATATTACCCGCGATAAACTGCGTGAACGCTTAGCTTATTTCCTGCACCAGATTGTTCCTGTATGTGAAGAATATGGTTTACGTCTGGCAATTCACCCGGATGATCCGCCGCGTCCTATTCTGGGCTTACCACGTATTATTTCCACTATTGAAGATATTGAATGGCTAGCAACCATTGAACCAAGCCCGGTTAACGGCATTACCATGTGTACTGGTTCCTACGGCGTTCGTGGCGATAATGATTTGGTTGAGATGATTAAGCGCTATGGCAACCGAATCTATTTCACTCACCTGCGTTCTACCCAACGGGAAGAAAATAGTAAAACTTTCCATGAAACCGCTCATCTGGCAGGTGATGTGGATATGTATAACGTAGTGATGGAAATCCTGCGTGAAGAATATCGCCGTAAGGCGGCTGGAGATAATCGTTTAATTCCAATGCGCCCTGACCATGGTCATCAAATAATTGATGACCTGAAAAAACAGACTAATCCCGGCTATTCCTGTATTGGCCGATTAAAAGGTTTGGCAGAAATTCGCGGTCTGGAATTAGGTTTAAGGAGAGCGTTTTTTGAAAATAAATAATGGGTTTGAGTAATTAGCTATATACCCTATGGATTTCAAGATGGATCGCGACGGCAAGGGAGCGAATCCCCGGGAGCATAGGTAACTATGTGACCGGGGTGAGCGAGTGCAGCCAACAAAGAGGCAACTTGAAAGATAACGGGTATATTTATTAGTAACCCTATAAAGGGTTACTTTATTTAGATGAAGTTACATTAAAGTAATTGACTACAACTTTATATACAGGCTCATTTTAAGCTAAAATTTTAATTTATTATTTTAGTTGATTTATTAAGATATAAATTTGGAGTGAAAAAATTCCTATCGGACCACATATTTTACAATAAATAATAATAGGTTATGCCAATTTATTTTTAGCTTCATCTGTCGTATAAACCTTAGACTTATCTTCACCAGATGTCTGCGGATTACGAAAGGATTTCAATCCACCTTTCTTCCAATCTGGCCATTGTTCAACTATTTTACTCGCTTCATTTAAATAAGCTAAGAACTCTTCTCTCTTAGTCATTTTTTTAACTCCTTTATTAAATTATTCACGTTAGCTGCTGACTCGGTCTCTTTTTCTATATAAGATAATGATAGCATCTTCATCCTCAACCTTCCATCCTTCCTATACCATTTAATAACTTTACCATCCTTATTTTTTCTTTTTATTTTATATCCTATCCCCAAATTTGTTGAAAACAAATTAAAGAAACAGCGAGGCCCAACACCCACAAATGGTTCAAAAATCACTTTATTATCAGAAGATTCATCTTCAGGTGTTGAAATAGAATCAACATGGAAATCAAAAGCTTTACTTTTAGGATAAGGTTCAATATATACAACTCGCCTTATACCACTAGCAACAATATGTTTTGCACAATTATGACAAGGAAACGTAGTACAATATAATATCCCATTATGAGTACTAATATTACTTCTCGCACATGCCAAGATTGCTTCCATTTCAGCATGTACAACCCTTCCATATTCGGTAATATCCTTTATCTTGCTTTGCAGGAGATATTCCTTAAATACTTCTTTTTTTTCATCCACAATATCTTTAAGTATATCTTCAATAATTAATCTTTTCTGTTTCGCGTTTGAATCTTCGCCTATTTTATAATCTCTACCATTTTCAGCATCTTCGATTATATCTCCCACATAATCAGGCCAATATAATCCCCCGCCGAACCGTGGCACATCATTAGCCCCAGTTGAGATTATGCTCTTATCTTTCGTTAATACAGCACCAACCTGGCGGGAAAGATCTCCAGATCGTAACGAAGCAGAAAAAGCCATAAACATAGCATACTCATCAAAGGTTGGAGTAACATATGGATTACCAAAAATAAGATCTAATATTCTCCATATATTATTGTCGGTCCTGTTTTTATTTCCATCATAGCTTACAAAAAAATCAGATAACTCATAAGTATCTCTGGTATGCTGCCCCCATTTATTCCCTTCATCGGAATCACGATTAATCAATTCTCTAGCCTTTACTTCATCAATACATTTATCAACGGTAAGATTTCTCAATCTCTGAAATTCACTCGTATATACACCTATCAGGAAAAACCCATTTGCATAAATCTCCCTTAATGCATTGACTTCATCCGGGTGTTTGAGAGAATGTATAATATACGCCCTCCTAATAGACGGTATTGATAAAAAGCGCTTCTTCTCTCTTCTTTTATTTATTTCTGCTACCGCAGCTAATGCCAATATAGAATTATCCTGACTAATCTCTCTTAAATAATTACCCTCCGACATTAAACAACTTATCCTTTCATAATTATCCTTCGTTGAGGGAATATCTCTTAATACTGAAATAATTTCAGAAGATATTCTTATCTCCTGTACATCATATCTGAACGCATTAAGCTTCTGTGTTATAGAGTCTTTAATTATATCCAAATCCGTTCCTACAGCACCAACTAACCCAATAACGATCTCAGAATCAAAATCAGGAGACATCTGATCATTCCCAGATAGATATGTTTTATTTATAGTAACCATGTTAAATATTTATTCCTATTATCGTTCTGCTCTATTTAAAATAGCCGTTAATTACATTTATAAAAAATTGACAATAACATTCAAACAAATATAATTTCGTAGCTAAATATAGATTTTTCATTTACTATACACTGTACATTCTGATTTAAACTATTCTTCTAACACTAGGTTAGGAAATATGAACTAACATCACATAATTTACCCTTTTCCATAAATTTACCTCCCTTCTATTATAATAAAAACTAAATTTTATCTCTAATTAGAGGGAAGGTGTATCCTTAACCTATCAAGGACGATGAGAATATAAACCAAAAACAATCTATGAAGCAATTAAAATATCACAATCAGGTCGGACAGGCAGAACATCGTCATAATAGTTCCGCCTGAAAATAAATAGATTAAATAGAAAATATCTTTATGATCTCAATCTAATTCCCTCATCTTTCTAGAAAAATACAGTTCTTAATTCATATTTACAATCCTATCAATTAAACTAAACTGAGATAAACTCTATCTTCCAGCAACGTGAATCATTGAGATAAAGGCGAGGTTTATCCGTATCAGAATTCCATTCGAAATCAACAATAAGTTGAGTACTGGGATGAAAATAACTATTTTCGTAAACCCACCGTAAGACTTCTTTTTCCCCAGGCAAGATAACCGCCTCAATATAAATCTCATCACCCGATACTTCAATATTAATCATTGATTCTGTTTCATGATTATAATATCGACCTGATAATCGCTGAATATCAATATCACCTTTATCAGTCATTTTCCTCAAATAAAAAACATTGCCATTTTCATCAATCTGCTCCAGTGCGATAACACTATTATTTTCAATGACAGGTCTGAATCGAATTTCTCCACCCTTCTCTTGGAATGTTCCATCAGCGTTAAAGGTTATCGGATTACCTTTCTCGAATAAATTACCTAGTAAATAGCAATCTTCTTCCTTAGTAATAATATAGGGATAGGGATCTGCCCCTTTGAACATACCGGTGATATCAATATTACTGGTTCGACAATGCTCTGGCTCAGTCATATCAGTATTAAATAATACATTAAGACATTGATTAGTCAATTCAACGGTATTAATACCTGTTGCAGCAGTAATCACGATACCTAATTTAATATCAGGTAAAACACAAACCTCAGCTTTAAAACCACCATAAGAACCATCGTGACGTATTATCTTTTGCCCTTCACGTTGGCTAAGCATCAAACCGTAAGCATAATTGTTACGATTGCCATTGGTTAAATTTGGTGTATGGGATAATTGCGGCAACATATCCCGAACAATCGATGGTGAATAAAATGCTTTCATCCAGCGACATAAATCACTGACTGTAGAACGTAGCCCCGCACTCCCTATAGTTGAATCGTTATGATCCGATCTTATCCATTGATTTGCATCTTCGTTGTAGACATAACCTATTGCCCGGTCTGAAATAACCTCAGTCACCTCATCATAGAAAGAGGTATTATTCATCTTTAATGGAATAAAAATATTTTCTTTCGCATATTCTCTTAACGATTTACCTGAAACCACTTTGATAATTTCCGCCAACAAATTATAACCCGTATTGCTATAGCGAAAATATTCCCCAGGCGTAAAATTAAGCTTTCGTTGCCGTTGAATCAGTTTTCTCAATAAATCCATACTGCGGTGGTCAAAATCTGAGTTTTTACCTGCCAAGCCATAAGGAACATATTTATCCCGTAACCCACTGGTATGATGAATAAGATGCTCAATAGTAATATCAGAGAAATGTGCTGGGAAATAATCCACATATTTTCCAACTTTATCCTTGACGTTGAGCTTTCCTTCTTTTTCCAGCAAAGCAATACAAAAGGCGGTGAATTGTTTTGAGACACTCGCCATATAGAATTTCGTATTTGGGGTTACAGCAGCAGAATGTTCAATGCTAGATTGCCCGATATAGCGCTTATAAATGGTTTCATTTCCGTGGGTAATAGCAACTGCGAGAGCGCCACCTTTTTTCTTATTTTCAATATCAATTAAATTATCTATTTTATTAAGAAGAGACTTAATATTATCTCTAGATATCGTCAATTTCATCATTAATTTCCTTACTTAAGGTTATATAAACAGAATATATATAGTCTGATAATACGGTGTAACAGGGCAGAACACGAATATGAAAATTCCATCTAAGATAATTACAATCTAATATAATTCAATCCATCCTTCCAAAAAAACACGGTTCTTAATTCATATTTACAACCCTATCAATTAAACCAAGACGAATTCTATCTTCCAACAATATCCATCATTAACATAAACACGAGGTTCATTTGTATCAGAGTTAAATTCAAAATCAATAATCAACTCTGTCGCCGGAAGAAAATAACTGTTCCCATAAATCCACCGTAAAGCTTCTCTCTTTCCCGGTAAGATAATTGCATCAATATAAATCTCATTACCTAATACTTCAATATTGATAATCGATTCTGTTTCATGATTATAATAACGCCCTGACAATCGATGAATATCGATATCACCTTTATCGATCATTTTTTTCAAATAAAAAATATTGCCATTTTCATTAATCTGTTCTAATGCAATAACACGGTCATTTTCAATGATAGGTTTGAAGCGGATTTGCCCACCTTCCTCTTGAAATGTGCCATCCGCGTTAAAGATAATCGGATTGCCTTTTTCGAACAAATTACCTAATAAATAGCAATCTTCTTTGGTAATAATATAAGGAAATGGCTCCATTCCTTTGAAAATACCGGTAATATCAATATTACTGGTCCGACAAGGCTGTTTGTTTGGTTCAGGAACACCGGTATTAAACAACGCATCAAGACACTGCCTGATAAACTTATAGACATTAGTATTTGCTGCGGAGGTAATAGCGATACCTAATTTAGCATCAGGCAAAATGCACATTTCTGATTTGAAACCACTATAAGAACCACCATGTCGCATTATCGTTTGCCCTTCACGTTGGCTAATAATCAAACCGTAGGCATAATTGTTACGATCGCCATTAGTTAGATCTGGCATATGGGATAACTGAGGCAATAACTCCTGAACAATCGATGGCGAATAAAATGCCCTTATCCAACGACACAAATCATTTACCGTAGAATAAAGCCCTGAACCACCAACCACCGCATCATTGAGATCATATCTTCTCCACTGGCGCGACGCCTCGTTATAAGCATAACCCATTGCCCGATCAGAGATAATCTCGGTTATATCATCATAGAAAAAGGTATTTTTCATCTTTAATGGGGCGAAAACATTTTCTTCCGCATATTCTCTCAATGATTTACCTGAAACCACCCTGACTATTTCCGCTAATAAATTATAGCCCGTATTACTATAGAGATAATATTCTCCAGGCATAAAATTAAGCATTTGTTGCCGTTGAACCATTTTTCTCACCAAATCAATATGACGGTGGTCAAAGTCCGAGTTTTTACCTGCCAGATTATAAAGCCCAAATTGATCCTGTAATCCACTGGTATGGTGAATAAGATGTTCAATGGTAATATCAGAGAAGTGCGCAGGAAAATAATCCAAATATTGTCCAACTTTATCCTTGACGCTGAGCTTTCCTGCTTTCTCCAACAAAGCTATGCAAAAAGCGGTGAATTGTTTTGAAACACTCGCTAAATAGAATTTAGTATTAGGTTTTACCGCCACAGTATGTTCGATGTTAGCCTTTCCTATATGGCGCTGATAAATAGTTTTATTGCCGTAGGTAACAGCAACTGCGAGAGCGCCACCCTTTTTCTTATTTTCAATATCAATTAAATTGTCTATTTTCTTAAGAAGAGATTTAATATTATCTCTAGATATCGTTGATTCCATCATGAACTTCCTTATTTAAGGTTATAAGACAGAGCATATATACGATCTGATATACCCGTTATCTTTCAAGTTGCCTCTTTGTTGGCTGCACTCGGTCACATCGTTACCTATGCTCCCGGGGATTCGCTCCCTTGCCGTCTCGATGCATCTTGAAATCCATAGGGTATATCACTTTATAAATTAAACTGCGACAAATTCTATCTTCCAACAACGTGAATTACTGATATAGAGATGAGATTTATTGGCATCAGTATCTAATTCAAAATCAATAATCAGTTCAGTACTGGGAGAGAAATAACTATTCCCGTAAATCCGCCGCAAGACTTCCTTTTTACCAATATAAATTACCCCATCAATATAAATCCCATCGCCAGAAGCGGAAACAGTAATCGTTGCTTCTGTTTCATGACTATAATATCGCCCTGCAAATCGCTGAATATCGATACCTCCGTCATCAACCCTCTTTTTAAGATAAAAAACATTGCCATTTTCATTAATCTGTTCCAATGCAATAACACTGTCATTTTCAATAACAGGTCTGAACCGGATTTTCCCATCCTCCTCTTGGAATGTTCCATCAGAGTTAAAGATAATCGGATTGCCTTTCTCGAATAAATTACCTAATAAATAACAATCTTCTTTGGTAATAATATAAGGATAAGGTTTTATTCCTTTGAAAATACCCGTAATATCGATACCACGAGTCCGACAAGGCTGTTTTTCTAGTTTAGTACCATTGGGATTAAACAATACATCAAAACACTGTCGAACAAACTTAGAGACATTAGTATTCATTGCAGAAGTAACAGTAATACCTAATTTAGCATCAGGCAAAATACAAACTTCTGATCTGAAGCCGCCATAACCACCATCATGTCGTATTATCTTTTGCCCTTCACGTTGATTGATCGCAAAACCGTAAGCATAATCGTTACGATTGCCATTAGTTAAATCTGGCGTACGAGACAATTGAGGCAATAGATCCTGAACAATCGATGGTGAATAAAACGCTCTCATCCAAAGACACAAATCATTCACTGTAGAATACAGCCCCGAACCTCCTACCACCGCATCGTTGAGATCTTCTCTTATCCATCGGTTCGAGTCCTCGTTATAGGAATACCCCACTGCCCGGTCAAAAATAATCTCGGTAACATCATCATAGAAAAAGGTATCTTTCATCTTTAATGGGGCGAAAACATTTTCTTCTGCATATTCTCTCAGCGATTGACCTGAAACCACTCTGACTATTTCCGCCAGTAAATTATAGCCCGTGTTGCTATAAAGATAATATTCTCCAGGCGTAAAATTAAGCGCTTGTTGCCGTTGCGTCAGTTTTCTCACCAAATCAATATGACGGTGGTCAAAGGCTGAATTTTTACCTGCCAGGCTATAAAGTAAAAATTGATCACGTAATCCACTGGTATGGTGAATAAGATGCTCAATGGTAATATCAGAGAATTCTGCGGGAAAATAATCCAAATATTGTCCAACCTTATCCTTAACGCAAAGCTTTCCTTCTTTCTCCAACAAGGCTATGCAAAAAGCAGTAAATTGCTTTGAAACACTCGCCAAATAGAATTTAGTATTAGGTTTTACAGCAACAGTATATTCAATGTTAGCCTTTCCGATATAGCGCTGATAAATGGTTTTATTGCCGTGGGTAACAGCAACAGCAAATGCTCCACCCTTTTTTTTATTTTCAATATTAACCAATTCGTCTATTTTCTTGAGAAAAGAGTTAATGTTATCTGTAGATATCTTCGATTCCATCATGAACTTCCTTATTTAAGGTTATAAAACAGAACATATATATTCAACCTAATAGCAATACATATGTGGGCAGTACTGTAAGACGTAAACAGGAAACATCCAAGTAATAATGACTATCATTTAATGTATGAATGGCAATATAAAGTAACTACGGAAGATGATGTTTTCAAAAAACAGACAGAACATAAATATAATAGTTCTGCCTGGAACAAAATGCATCTAATAGGAAATATCTTTAGGCCATCAATAGCATTAATTTCATTCTGCTATAATAATGCCGTTCTTCTATTCTGACTTATCACTTTATAAATTAAACTGCAATAAATTCTACTCTCCAACAACCCCAGTCATTGATATAAAGGTGAGGCTTATTCATATCAGAGTCCAATTCAAAATCGATAACAAATTCAGTACTCGGGGAGAAATAACTATTACCGTAAACCCGCCGTAAAACCTCTTTGTTCTCAGGATAAGTAACCCCATCAATATAAATTTCATCTCCAGAAGCGGAAATAGTCACCGTTGCTTCTATTTCATGACTATAATAATTCCATAACAATTTCTGAATATCGATAATATCGTCATCAGTCATCTTGTTAAAATAAAAAACATTGCCATTTTCATCAATCTGTTCCAATGCGATAACACTATTATTTTCAATGATAGGTCTGAATCGGGTTTTACTTCCCTGCTGTTGGAATGAGCCATCAGAGTTAAAAGTAATCGGTTCGCCTTTTCCGAATAAATTACCCAATAAATAGCAATCCTCTTTGGTGATAATATAAGGATAAGGCGTTGCCCCTCGGAAAATTCCTGTGATATCGATATCACAGGTTAGACAATGTGGTTTTTCCGGTTCAATTATATTCGTGTTAAACAACACATCAAGACACTGTTCAATCCATTGAATGACATTAATATTCGTTGCAGAGGTAATAGCGATACCTAATTTAGCGTCAGGCAAAATACAAACATCAGATTTGAAACCAGCATAGGAACCATCATGCTGTATTATTTTTTGCCCTTCGCGTTGACTGATAATCAAACCGTAAGCATAATTATTGTGATTGCCATTGGTTAAATCTGGTGTACGAGATAATTGAGGCAACAGTTCCTGAACAATGGATGGTGAATAAAATGCTCTTATCCAACGACACAAGTCATTCACCGTAGAATAAGCCCCTGTGCCACCTACCACCGAACCATTGAGATCATATCTTGCCCACCGGTTCGGTTCCTTGTTATAAGTGTAACCCATCGCCCGATCAAAAATAATCTCTGTGACATCATCATAGAAAGAAGTATCTTTCATCTTTAACGGAGCGAAAATATTTTCTTCTGCATATTCTCTCAATGATTTACCTGAAACCACACTGACGATTTCCGCCAGCAAATGATAGCCCGTGTTGCTATAAGTATAATATTCGCCAGGCGTAAAATTAAGCGCTCGTTGCCGCTGCGTCAGTTTTCTTATCAAATCAATATCATGGTAATCAAAACGCGAGTTTTTACCTGCCAAGCGATAAAGTAAAGATTCATCACGTAATCCACTGGTATGATGAATAAGATGTTCAATAGTAATATCATAAAATTCTATCGGGAAATAATCCAAATATTGCCCAACTTTATCTTTGACGCTGAGCTTTCCTTCTTTCTCCAATAAGGCAATGCAAAAAGCTGCGAATTGTTTTGAAACACTCGCCAAATAGAACTTAGTATTAGGTTTTGCAGCCACAGCATGTTCAATGCTGGCTTTCCCGATATGACGCTGATAAATGATTTTATTGCCGAGGATAACCGCAACGGCGAGAGCGCCCCCCTTCTTTTTATTTTCAATATTAACCAGTTCGTCTATTTTCTCGGTAAATAACTTAATCTTATCTGTAGATATAGTAGATTTCATCATGAAACTCCTTATTTAAGGTTACAAAATAAAATATATACGGCCTGATATCAATACATATACAAACAGTACTGTAAGACGTAAATAAGAAATATCCAAGTGATAATGGTTATCATTTAATATGTGAATGGCAATATAAAGTAATTATCGGAGCTGATGTTTAAAAAAACAGACAGAACATAAACATAATATTTCTGCCTGGAACAAAGTGCATCTAATAGAAAATATCTCTAGCTCCTCAATAGTATTAACTCTATTCTGCTATAACCATATCGCTCCTAATTCTAATTTATCACTTTATAAATTAAACTGTGACGAATTCTATCTTCCAACAACGTGAATTACTGATATAGAGATGTGGTTTATTGCTATTAGGATCTAATTCAAAATCAATAATCAGTTCAGTACTGGGAGAGAAATAACTATTCCCGTAAATCCGCCGCAAGACTTCCTTTTTACCAATATAAACTACCCCATCAATATAAATCCCATCGCCAGAAGCGGAAACAGTAATCGTTGCTTCTGTTTCATGACTATAATATCGCCCTGCCAATCGCTGAATATCGATACCTCCGTCATCAACCCTCTTTTCAAGATAAAAAACATTGCCATTTTCATTAATCTGTTCCAGTGCAGTAACACTGTCATTTTCAATGATGGGTCTGAACCGGATTTTGCCTCCTTGCTCTTGGAATGTACCGTCAGAGTTAAAAATAATCGGGTTACCTTTTTCGAATAAATTACCTAACAAATAAGTCTCCTCCTTGGTAATAATATAAGGATAAGGCTCTTTCCCTCGGAAAATACCGGTGATATCGATATCACTGGTTAGGCAATACGGTTCTTCTGGCTTAATATCGGTGTCAAACAAGATATCAATATTCTGTTCCACCCATTTAGAAACATCAACACCTATTGCAGCGGTAATCGCGATACCTAATTTAGCATCCGGTAAAATACAAACATGAGATTTGAAGCCAGCATAAGAACCACCATGTTGTATTATCGTTTGCCCTTCGCGTTGACTGATAATCAAACCGTAAGCATAATTATTGCGATTGCCATTGGTTAAATCTGGTGTACGGGATAATTGAGGCAACAGATCCTGAACAATCGATGGTGAATAAAATGCTCTCATCCAACGACACAAATCATTCACGGTGGAGTGACCCCCACCACCACCCACAGCAGAATTATTGATATCGTCTCTTACCCACTGGTGCAGCTTATTATTATAAGCATAACCTATAGCCCGATCAGGAATAATCTCGGTTATATCATCATAGAAAAAGGTATCTTCCATCTTTAATGGAATGAAAATATTTTCTTCCGCATATTTCCTCAACGATTTACCTGAAATTACGCTGACTATTTCCGCCAGTAAACTATAGCCCGTGTTGCTATAGAGATAATACTCCCCAGATGTGAAATTAAGTGCCTGTTGCCGTTGGACCAGTTTTCTCACCAAATCAATATGACGGTGATCAAAGTCTGAATTTTTACCTGCCAAGTGATAAAGTAAAAATTTATCCCGTAACCCGCTGGTATGGTGAATAAGATGTTCAATGGTAATGTCAGAAAATTCTGCGGGGAAATAATCCAAATATTGTCCGACTTTATCCTTGACCCTGATCTTTCCTTCTTTCTCCAATAAGGCTATGCAAAAAGCCGTGAATTGTTTTGAAACACTCGCTAAATAGAATTTAGTATTAGGTTTTACAGCTACAGCATGTTCAATGCTAGCTTTCCCAATATGACGCTGATAAATGGTTTTATCGCCGTGGGTAACCGCAACGGCAAGAGCCCCTCCCTTTTTTTTATTTTCAATATTAACCAGTTCATCTATTTTATTGATAAATAATTTAATATTATCTGTAGATATTGTTAGTTCCACCATTAATTTCCTAATATTTAAAGTTATACAAGTAGGGCACATATATACAATCTGGTGATACAACATATGCGGGCAGAACTATAAGGCATAAACAAGAAACATCCAAGTGATAATGATTATCATTTAATGTATGAATGACAATATAAAGTAACTGTGGGTGAAAATCAAAATTAGCTAATTTTTACAAATAGTTATTTGATTTCATAAATCATTTTCGATCTAATGTTTACAAAAAATAGGCAGAACACAAATATAACCGTTCTACCTAGGATAAAGTGCATCTAATATAAAATATCTCCAGACTATCACAATAGTATCAATCCTATCCTACTAACGAAATACTGTCCTAAATTTTTATTTACTAACCTGTCAATTAAACCGAAACAAATTCCAAATTCAAGCAGCGCGAATTACTGACATAGAGACGACATTTATTTGAATCTGGATCAAACTCAAAATCAACAATAAGATTAGTTCCTGGGGATAAATAACTATTCCCATAAATATGCCGCAAAACCTCTTTTTTTACCGGATGGATAATCGCATCAATATAAACATTTTCATCAGCCGATATAATATTAATTACCGCCTCTGTTTCGTAACTATAATAACACCCTGACAATAGTTTAATATCGATACTCTCTTCATTATTCATTTTTTTAAAATAAAAAACATTACCATTTTCATCAATCCGTTCCAGTGCGATAACATTGTCATTTTCAATGATAGATCTGAACCGGGTTCTACCTCCTTGCTCTTGGAATGTACCGTCAGGATTAAAAGTAATCGGGTTACCTTTTTCGAATAAATTACCTAAAAAGTAAACATCTTCTTTGGTAATAACATAAGGATAAGACTCTATCCCTCGGAAAATACCGGTGATATCAATATTATCGGTTAGGTAATGCGGCTTTTCTGGCCCAACATCGGTATTAAGCAATATATCAATATACTGATCCACCCATTTAGCAACATTAACACCTATTGCAGCGGTTATCACAATACCTAATTTAGCATCTGGTAAAATACAAATATTATTTCTGAAGCCAGCATAAGCACCACTGTGTTGTATTATCGTTTGCCCTTCGCGTTGACTGATAATCAAACCGTAAGCATAATTGTTACGATTTCCATTGGTCAAATCTGGCGTACGGAATAATTGAGGCAATAGATCCTGAACAATAGATGGCGAATAAAACGCTCTCATCCAACGGCACAAATCATTCACGGTGGAATGAACCCCTGCACTACCCACCACAGAATTGTTGATATCGCTTCTTATCCACCGTTGCGAACTCTCATTATAAGTGTAACCCATCGCCCTGTCAGGGATAATCTCGGTTATATCATCGCAGATAAAGGTATCTTTCATCTTTAATGGGGCGAAAACATTTTCTTCTACATATTTTTTCAACGGCTGGCCTGAAACTACGCTGATGATTTCCCCCAGCAAATAATAGCCCGTGTTGTTATAAAGATAATATTCCCCAGTGGGGACATTCAATGCCTGTTGTCGTTGAATCAGTTTCCTTACTAAATCAGCATGGCAGTAGTCAAGATCTGAATTTTTACCTGCCAGACCATAAAGTAAAAACATATCCCGTAACCCACTGGTATGATGAATAAGATTTTCAATGGCAATATCAGAGAAATGCACGGGTAAATAATCCAAATATTGTTTGATTTTATCCTTGACGTTGAGCTTTCCTTCTTTCTCCAGCAAAGCTATACAAAAAGCCGTGAATTGTTTTGAAACACTCGCTAAATAGAATTTAGTATTAGGTTTTATAGCCACAGCATGTTCAATACTCGCTTTCCCGATATGACGCTGATAAATGGTTTTATTACCGTGGGTAACCGCAACGGCGAGAGCGCCACCCTTTTTTCTATCCTCAATATTAACTAATTCATCTATTTTTTTGATAAAAAATTTAATATTATCTGTGGATATTGTCAGTTTCATGATTAATCTCCTAATATTTATAAAAAACAGACAGAACATAAATATAATAGTTCTGCCTGGAACAAAGTGTATCTAATGGAAAATATCTTTAGGCCCTCATAATATTAATTCTATCCTACTCACGAAATGCTGTTATAAACTTATATTTACTAACCTGTGATTAAATTTCAACGAATTCCACATTCAAGCAACGTGAATTACCGATATAAAGACGAGATTTATTCGTGTCAGGATCAAATTCAAAATCAACAACAAACTCAGTACTGGGAGAGAAATAACTATTCCCATAAATACGTCGCAAAACCTCTTTTTTTACCGGATGGATAATCCCATCAATATAAATATCATCACCAGACACTATAATATTAATTACCGCCTCTGTTTCGTGACTATAATATCGCCCTGACAATAACTGAATATCAACACTACTTTCATTGTTCATCTTTTTCAAATAAAAAATGTTACCAATTTCATCAATATGTTCCAGCGCGATAACACTGTCATTTTCAATGACAGGTCTGAACTGGATTTTACTTCCTTGTTCTTGGAATGTACCGTCAGAGTTAAAAATAATCGGGTTACCTTTTGTAAATAAATTACCTAAAAAATAAAAATCTTCTTTAGTAATAATATAAGGGTAGGGCTCTATCCCTCGGAAAATACCGGTGATATCAATATCACTGGTTAAGCAATGTGGTTTTTCTGGCTCAGCATCGGTATTAAACAATATATCAATATACTTATCCGTCCATTTACCAACATCAACATCGGTTGCAGCAGTCATCGCGATACCTAATTTAGCATCTGGTAAAATACAAATATTAGCCCTGAAGCCAGCATAGGTACCACTGTGTTGTATTATCCTTTGCCCTGCACGTTGGTCGATAATCAAACCGTAAGCATAGTTGTTACGATTGCCATTGGTTAAATCTGGTGTACGGGATAATTGAGGCAGCAAATCCTGAACAATAGATGGTGAATAAAACGCTTTAGCCCAACGACATAAATCATTCACGGTGGAGTGAACCGCTGCACTACCCGTCACAGAATTATTGATATCGCTTCTTATCCACTGTTGCGAATTCTCATTATAAGTGTAACCCATCGCCCGATTAGAGATAATCTCGGTTATATCATCACAGATAATGGTATCTTTCATCTCTAATGGAGCGAAAATATTTTCTTCTGAATATTTTTTTAACGACCTACCTGAAACCACTCTGATGATTTCCCCCAGCAAATAATAGCCCGTGTTGCTATAAATATTATATTCCCCAATGGGAGCATTTAGTGTCTGTTGTCGTTGGATCAGTTTTTTCACTAAATCAGCATTGCAGTAGTCAAAACTTGAGTTTTTACCTGCCAGACTATAAAGTAAAAATACATCCCGTAACCCGCTGGTGTGATGAATAAGATGCTCAATGGTAATATCAGAGAAATGCTCGGGTAAATAATCCAAATATTGCCTGACTTTATCTTTGACATTGAGCTTTTCTTCTTTCTCCAACAAGGCTATGCAAAAAGCCGTGAATTGTTTTGAAGCACTCGCCAAATAGAATTTAGTATTAGGCTGTATAGCCACAGCATGTTCAATGCTCGCCTGCCCGATATGGCGCTGATAAATTATCTTATCATCGTGGATAATAGCAACTGCGAGAGCCCCACCTTTTTTTTCATTTTCAATATTAACCAGTTCATCTATTTTTTTGATAAATAAATTAATATTATCTTTAGATATCATCGATTTCATCATGAATTTCCTTATATAAGATTATAAAACAAGACATATATATGCAGTCTGATAGCAATAAATATGTTGTAAGTACTGTAAGACGGAAATAACCAACATCCAAGTAATAATGATTATCATTTAATATATAAAGAGAAACAGAAAGTAACTGCGGTTACTCATCAGAACAGATGAATTCGTACTAACAATGATTCACTACCAGCAATTATTTCAGAACTCATACTTAAATTCAGAATTAAACAGACTGTTACTATTCATAATCATAGCAATGATGGGGAGGAAAAGAAATACAAGCAAAACGCATGCACACTGTGATTAATCTTAACTGTGTGCATGCGGGTATTCATCTCTTACATTTATACCCGTCATCTTTCAAGTTGCCTCTTTGTTGGCTGCACTCACTCACCCCGGTCACATAGTTACCTATGCTCCCGGGGATTCGCTCCCTTGCCATCGCGATGCATCTTGAAATCCATAGGGTATACATCCGTCATATATAAATGTAGAGGCATATTTAGCTATAGCCAAATATTGGGGAAGCTTTCAATATCACAATCACTTTTACAATAGTGAAATTATCCCAATACACAACTAGTGTAATAGTGGCTACCATATGCAAGATACTTAATGCAAACATTGCTGCATCCCAAAGGGAATATCTCCAGATAGCCATCATTATTCCTAGTCAAGATAAGACTGTAAAGTTCCGCGCCGTCTTACATCCACTGTTGCACAATGGAAGGAACCGCCGAACGTATTAAAATTCCTGAAATTACATGGAATAGGCGTAAAGCCCCAGCGTTTCATCGCAGCGATCATTGGTTCATCCTGCTTTTCAACAATCACTCGCTGTTCATCCAACATCAGAATATTCATGTTGATCCATTTACTGGTCGTATACAGAGGATGGTCATCAGGAATAACTGGTTTCGGTGCATGTAATACATCCCAGTTCCTAAACAATTCAGGAATTTTTAATACTTTTTCTGGGTGAATTAACAGTTTTCCTGGCGCCATAGGAACAAAGGTGGCATCAATGTGCATAGGGCTATCATCGTTAAATTCAAAAACATGAATACGATATTCATCACCTATATGACGACGAAGCCATTCAATACCAAATTCGTTTGTAACATGGCTCTTTTGAGCAATGATGTCTCTCCCACATCGAATAAAATCCGCAGCATCAAAAGTCGGTTCAAACTCAGTTATAGCAAGGGGAACACGCTCCTTGCTATTAGGCTGATGCCATTCGAAATTATATTGTTCCTCGGTCAACTGTGGCTTTGGCCCGGCGCTCCATTTTGCACCTTTCTTAAAGTAATCTTTAAGTAAAGTCTTATATGCCGCTGTCTCAAAATAACGGGAACGCCATGCTAGCGGGCATTCAATAATATCATTTCCAATAACTAACAGCACATCGCGAGGCATTGCACAATAAAACCCTGTACTACTCCAGCCTGGTGCGCCAAATACCTGAGATTGGTCTTGCGGATCTGGACGACGTACTGTCACACCTTCACCTTCAAGAATATGGACAAACTCTTCTAACTCTCTAGATGCTGCATCAATTTGCTCTTGCGGGAATGACCGACCTGCATACCGATGAAAATTAGCAATCTGATTCGGTGGTAATATTGGCTCTATCGCCATATGCCAACCGGGAAATCTGGCGCCATCAACGACACCGACAATAACCTCCTCAAGTGGATCCCATTCATTAAAAGAACAAACTGGGGAAGTATTCTTACTATTACAATCTGTTACATTTGAATCAAGCATGTCGTCTCCTGATATTTTAATATTATGTCGCTTTAAAACTATAACAATTGTATTAATTGCGACCCTATTTTCATCAAAATAAACCTCTTAGAAAAAATTCAATTTCAATATATCATCATACATAATATTATGGATTTACATTTCTTTCTGTTTAAAAAGTCAAATTAACTATGATTTTTTTAGATCTGCCAAATCCAACAAAAAAATCATAACATTAGCTATTTAAAACAGTAAAAAACTATTAAAAAATTTATTTTTTCATCATAAAACTTTCAATTAAGGTAATAATATAAAAAACAACTTTATAGTTTCACTTTGATTTTATCACTCTAAAATAATAATATAAATTTGTCTTCGAGCAATAATATATGGACATTTAAATTTGTAAAGGAATTAAATTTAAGCATTGTAAAATAGAGTTAATGTGATTGTTTGCTTTATAATTATCACCGTTAAAACATTACCATAAATAAACCACAATTTATTTATAAAATATAGATTATTTAATTTCACAATAATTCATTCAAATAGGAACAGGAAGAACGTAAATATTCACGTTCTTCCTACGGTTAGGTGCATTTGATAATTGATTATATCGCTCAAACTAAATCCAATTATTCTACGCACTCATTTAGAAATTTAACAAATACTTCTTAAATTTCAACACCTACTATATATTTGATCTTAGTAAGATTACTTTTTGCGACTTTTACTTTTACATCTAATTTTTCATGAAGAACACGTAACAGAGAAAGATAGAGTAACACAATCTTGTCTTTATCTTTATCACCATCAACAAGTAATAGATGAAAATCATCAACTACGCCTAAAATATTTAGACTAACGATAACTGAGCTGGGTGACAGAATATCAATATTGACCTTCTCTACTTTACCCACTTTAAGCTCATCATCGACAATCAGCTCTTCATTTAATAAAATATCTTTCTTAATTATCATAGCATAAACTCCAAAATTTAATCTAATCAATTGATAAATAACTTATATCGCTCAAAAACACATACAATAAGCTATTTATCTTGCCCACACAAAACGGTAACCATTTTCACTAGAAAACAAGGTGTTTATCAGGAATTTATCCAGCATTTAGATAATATCTACAGCATTTTTGGTGCCATATTGATGCTTTATCTAATACATATAACTATAGATGCCATTAATGTATTGTCAATAAAATAAAAAAATAAATTTAATTAATTTAAAATCAATATTTTATTACCCAATAGAAAATAAAAAAGATATTACATCCTATAATGAGCAGGATATTTCAGTAATTTTTTCAATCGAATATAATGACAGAGATAAATAATAATGAGAAATAAACAGCTATTTCTCTCTACTCTACAAAAGCTAAAGTCGAGAACATCATTTCATAAACAACAAATAATTCATAACGTTTTAATACTATATTTTATAGAAATAACGAGCGGTATATTAATCAAGTGATGATTTATAGTAAATATTATAATTACATCCCATTCACCCATTATAATAACAAGAATATAAAATAAATCTCAAGCAATTATATTATTAAATTTATTACAAATCACTAATCATCAATTTGTTATTTATATATATTTTATTAACAAATGAGATATGGAATTAACAACAATCACTACGAAAAAATAATATCCAAAAAACGTGGTGTCAATTTTGACTATACCACGTTTTATTTCCAAATTTAATATCACTTCCCAATATGAAAAAATCGATGAATTAATACTATTTTAGATAACAGACGGTTATCCATAATCCCTAGATAACCAATTCTTTATATCTTCAACTATAGGAGTAATTTGCAAAACACCTTCACTATTCCTAAATCCATGACTGAGACCTGGGTATTGATAAAAGGTAATATTATCTTTCTTTAATTGTTCTTCCATTTTTATCGCTGAGCCAGGGCTGACGGAATTATCATTTAGTGTTTGAATAATCAAGATAGGTCTTTTAGTTTGACTTAACACTTTATATTGATCAATACCAAGTGAGATTCTCCACCAATTAGCACCGTGATTACTCATCTCTATATGACCCATATTATTCCCGGTAGCTATTTTTTGCTGAAAATCCCTAAATCCTTTAATTGCTTCATCGATATGCTCTGGTGGCACCTCACTCCTCATACTATGAATAACATCATCAGCGAAATACCGACCTCCACCATTCAGTGACACTGTTTTATCAATATAATTGACTTGTGATGTCATTAAATTAGCAACCACAGCTCCTTCACTTCCACCTAAAATAACGATCTTCTTATATTTATTCTGATGTTTCAGATAATCAATGATCTGAATATAATCCTTAACTCGCTGCTCTGGTGTATCCAACCGAATATAAGCCTTAGGACAATCTAAACGCTCAACAACATCAGACCAAGGGAGTGATGCATTAATGCCATATTTTTCCACAGTCAGAACATCACTATCGGGATAAATATCACTGAATGTGTTATTCACAAACTTATTATTAGCGATACTATTACAATCAGAACCCTGTATCAGCACCAATAGATTCTTACCACCTCTTTGCTTAAGATAGTAAGTTATTTCACTACCATCATGACGGAAAAACTGTTTATGCGTATTTGTATTTGAGTAAGCGAAACCTATACAACACGAAAAAAGTAAAACAGATGTCAGAATTTTCTGTTGTAAATTAAAACAATATGCTTTCATTAATCTCTCCTTTAATTAACATATACAAAGACCACAAATTGACGATATTGTTCCCGTCAAAAAAACTTTTAAAATTTGAAAGCAAGGTTCAGAGTTTTTTATCCAAAGTGCTAACTATAATCACTAAACAACCATATATTTGGAGAGAAGAAATGAAAACGACTTTATCCATAAAACTCTATTAGCCGCGCATTTCTGGCGACAAGAATCAAGTGCAGGGTATTGATGTTGTTGTTAGTTTTCATTTATTTAGCTGGTATGGTGTATTGTTGCTATTATTTAGTAAACCCGGCAAATATCACCGGGTATTATGATGCGTTTTTTAACATCAAGACATCATGATGGTTTTCGGAATGATGAAGGGTTCCTCTGAACCTGCTGCTCATTAATGGAAGAAAATAAATAGTAAATTTTGTCCTCTACTGATGGGTCTCTTTTCATTTTTATGACAATTTTGGAATCCTCTCTGGGAACACGATAATAAGCTATAAGCCCTTTGTCCTGATTTTCATAATCAAAATCGAGAACCAAGATTTTTTCATCCCCTGAATCCGGATAATAATAATACTCTTCGAAATAAACCACTTGCCCATCCTTAACAAAGATAATCTTGGAAAAAATATCAGTCCTTTCCTTTAAATCCGCGCCAATGACAGACTTAATTTCGTCAAGATTCCAACCACTATCAATAATATACAACGTGTCCCATTTAAACGGCGTGATTTTGCTAATATTAACCAAGCAGTCTGTATTTTGCTGGCAATGTTTATCAGCATAATCAAACATACTCTTAACAATGCTAAACTGTCGGTTACTACTGAACATAAAAAAAACTATCAGCAATGTACATGAAAAAAAATAATTTTATTTTTTCTGCTGTTCCAATTGCATCGCCAATAGTTACTCAGGTGAAAAGCCATCTTCATTTCCTCTTTCAAATACCGAGTTCATATAAGAAAACTGCTCATCGGTGATTTTTTCTTTGACAATCTCAAACCCCATCGCATTTTTCTTGGCAACATACAGTCCCTCTTTATGAAAGCGATTCAACACTGCCTTGGCCTGCGCTTTCATGGACGAGTTCCTGCTTTGTAGGCCAATCCTACGCCCTATCTGGTTATTGAGTAAATCAATTGTCTGATCTGCGTCCTTAAGGGCAGCAAACTGCCGGATGTTAAGATCTATTTTAGGATCACTTTCATGAGCATTGCCTGCATGGAGTGCAACTTCTTCACCATACCGAGCAGCAATGGTAGCTTGCCATAGTGTATGCCGGAAGGCATTGACTTGGGAGCCTTCCTTATATTTATTATCCAGTAACGTACCATTGGGGTTCGTTTTACTATTCCCCTGGGTCGAAAAACGCACCGCATTAGTCGTGATATTGGTAGCACCTCTTTCGTAGAGCCCAATATCATAGGCTGCAATAGGGTGCCGCATCGCAAATAAGATTTCCTTCATTTTCTGAGGCAAGTTATTGCTCTCTCCAGTATAAGCACCATACCAATCTTCAGGATAGCTAGCATCTTCCTCTGTTTTATACCCATATTTTTTATCAAAATCAGCCAGGTATGTAGTTAATTTTTTTATTTTACCTACCTCATTATTAATATTACCATTTGCTTTTATTAATTCATTTAAAACAAAAAGATTTCTTTCTGTCAGCGGCATATTATCATGTAGCTCTTTTATAGCTTTATTATAATTTACTTCTCCTATAGATCCTTTAAGATTATTATAAAACTTATCATATTTTGAATCTCTTGCATCCCTTCCATAAACAAATATTTGTAAAACAGCTTGAATTTTAACTGGTAGTAATCTAAATGAATTTATCTTCTGCTCTAGAAAAAATCGATCATCAAAAAATTCTCTCAGAGTATTCACATTTGAATTAATTCTTCCTTCAAACTTAGATACATAACTCATTACAACAGGTAATGTTGAATTAAAAACATACCCATTAGCCATAATTGGTCTGGTGATATGTGGATTACCCATCAAAAATGCTTTTTTCTCTGAGCCAAATTTTTTCATCCCCCTCAATATATTCTCACAGTCTCTTTTTAAAACCGGGCAATCTTTTCTTTCACAATAACCAATTCTTTATATCTTCAACTATAGGAGTAATCTGCAAAACACCTTCACTATTCCTAAATCCATGACTGAGACCTGGGTATTGATAAAAGGTAATATTATCTTTCTTTAATTGTTCTTCCATTTTTATCGCTGAACTAGGACTGACTGAATTATCATTTAGTGTTTGAATAATCAATACAGGTCTTTTAGACTGACTTAACACCTTATATTGATCAATACCGAGTGCGACTCTCCACCAATTAGCACCGTGATTACTCATCTCTATATGAATCATATGATTCCCAGCACTTATTTTCTGCTGAAAATCCCTAAATCCTTTAATTGCTTCATCGATATGCTCTGGTGGCACTTCACTCATCATACTATGAATAACATCATCAGCGAAATACCGACCTCCACCATTCAGTGACACTGTTCTATCAATATAATTGACTTGTGATGTAATTAAATTGGCAACTATTGCCCCTTCACTGCCACCCAAGATAATGATCTTGTTATATTCATTCTGATGTTTCAAATCACCAATGATCTGAATATAATCCTTAACCCGCTGTTCTAGAGTATCCGATCTAATATAAGCCTTAGGACAATCTGAACGTTCAACAGCGTCAGACCAAGGGAGTGATGCATTAATGCCATATTTTTCCACGGTCAGAATCACTATCAGGATAAATATCACTGAATGTGTCATTCACAAACTTATTATTAGCGATACTATTACAATCAGAACCTTGTATCAGCACCAACAAATTCTTACCGCCTCTTTATTTAAGATAGTAAGTTATTTCACTACCATCATGGCGGAAAAACTGTTTATGCGTATTTGTATTTCAGTAAGCGAAACCTATACAACATGAAAAAAGCACAACAGAAAGATTATTGCCGCTTTGTCCGCCTCAGATTTTATAGATAGAAGGGTATCTTTGACTTTGTTTAGCGATAAGTCCGTATTTACAAGGTTGATCAAAGCTGAAAATAAAATAAGGATATTATTATGACTCTTGCTGCCGGGATTGACATCGCTAAATATAAAACGGACTCGCCCTTAGGTAAGTCCGTATGAAGTTGTTGAATCAATTACTGACACCTATCTGTTTCATAAGCTCGCCCTCATCCCAGAACAGATACTCTTCATCCATAACGACGCCTTCAAATCCTTTAGCTTTGACTTTGGTCCAGTGCCCAAGCGTTGCCATAGGGAGGTGATAAGACTTACCTGTAGGTTTGATAACCTTACCACCACCCAGATCCATGGGTTTCGTAAATGTTCCATCAGTAAATCCCGTTACAGCAGTCCATTCTCCATCATTTGTACCAAACCGCACCGGGTGCTCTGTGATTCGGTTGTCAGGGGCAAATGTCCACATATACTTCAGATCGTCAATGTGCTTTTTAATGCCCTTGGTAGTATGACCATCAGGATAGTGAACAATAATGTCCATGGCATGGCTCTTATGTAGCTCCCACCATTTTTGGTTTGTATAGACATTGAAATCAAGGTCGTCAAAGTTAGCCAGATTCTTTGCCAGAACTGCGGACATACCTTTAACTTTAGGTGCGGGTTGATTTACTTTCGTGCCGGGCCAATTATTCTGCACCGCAAACACTATTGGACTGGCAGTAAACAGTAAAAGTGTGAATAACGATAATCTCTTGCGACTTTTCATGATCTTTCCTCTTTGTTAGTGCTAAAGGAACTAAAAGATTGTTCTATAACGAATTAAGTACTGTTGGACCCCCTTACATTGGATAGATTAAAAATGGTAGTTCATCAGTTTGCTTGGCCTTGATTAGATGGAGAAGAACCCTCCAAAACAACACGATTTAATCAAAGAGAAAATAACTAAACTGACTCACACACCGGATAATATCGTATAGAAAATCATCAAGGCCCCCGATACTACGCCTAATAGAAAAGCCTGTAAATAGTCACAACAAGTAATTATAACGATGAAAAACAAACCAATGTCGATTGGCCGTTTCGATCACAGGAGTCGCATTTGATGATTAATTTATTGATTTAATGTTGATAATTTGTGTTGGATAAATGAATAACCCCCATAAACACCCCCAAATGGTTTTGATCAGGTATTCCTGGAGCGTCTGGGTTGCCCACTGGCGGAATTGAGTGCCTCGGGGAGAGCGGACACGGTAACCGACAGCAAGAATGACGGGCAGGCTGTAGTGAAGCATATTGCGGCTTACCTGACGATTTCCTTCCTGTTGAACTTGTAAGTAAGACTTACAGGTTGCATTTTGTTCAAGCTCGCCTTCTTCGTAGATCGCTTTAATGTGTTGCATAATGGCCTGGGGAGTGACCCGGTAAAGGTTCGCAATGGTTGCTTGAGGTAGCCACAATGTCTCTTGCTCAAAGCGACATTCAACACGCACTTCGCCGTCATCACTAGCAAACATAATAAATTCGCCTGCCGGGGATTGGGTTAAGTGTTTATCTGTCATGCCGCCTCCGCTTTCATCTGACTCACAACGCTGTAATCCGCTTAGTATGCCAGAGATCTATGTTGAAGCTCATTACGCGTATAGCGTTTATTTTGCTGGCAACGGTTGATATGAGTTGATTACAGTAGAATAATTTTGCTTATTTTTCTGGTGTTACAAGGGATTTGTTGACGCTGGGAGAGTTCACAAGAGGCTAATTGGCGGAAGATCACAGGAGTCGAACCTGCCAGAGACCGCTGGCGGCCTCATCTGGATTTGAAGTCCAGCCGCCCCACCGGGGACGATGATCTTCCATATCAATACAAAGAATTATGAGAAGGAGCTAATCATAACGCATATTATCTGGCTTCTGAATCCGTTTGCTGAAATCATTCTCAATTTCCTAAAAAGCATTAAATTTTATTGTTCATAAGCTCAACATTCGCGTTGAGTTTGTCGAATTTTACCTACATCTTATTAGCCGATACCCATTACGATACAGGGTTGCTCCGCTCAGCAATGTATCCAAACACACATAAAAAGGACGTTTTATATGACTAATCCGTTACTCGTTCCATCAGGTTTACCAAAATTTTCTTCTATTAAACCAGAACATGTTGTTCCGGCTGTAAAAGAAGTCATTGCCAATTATCGCCAAACCGTCGAAAAAATCTTGGCCGAGAATACAGTTTTTACCTGGGATAATCTGTGTCAACCACTGGCCGAAGCAGGTGATAAACAGTCCCGTGCATGGTCACCAGTCAATCATCTGAATGCAGTTAAGAACAGCCCAGAATTACGCGCCGTCTATGAAGAAAGTTTACCGTTACTGTCCGAATTCAGTACCTGGTTAGGTCAGCATAAGGGATTATATCAAGCCTATAAGTCATTACGTGAAAGTGCTGAGTTTGAGAAGCTTTCTGTGCCTCAACGCAAAGTTGTCGAAAATGCACTGCGTGATTTTAAACTATCAGGTATTGGTCTGCCTGAAGAGAAGCAGAAACGCTATGGCGAGATCAGTGCACGTTTGTCAGATTTAAGTTCGCAATTCAACAATAATGTGCTCGATGCCACTATGGGCTGGACTAAATTAATCACTGACGTGAAAGATCTGTCCGGCCTGCCTGAAAGCGCAATCGCCGCCGCTAAAGCACAGGCAGAAGCCAAAGGACAAAAAGGCTGGTTACTGACTCTAGAAGCGCCAAGTTATCAGCCAGTTATCACCTATGCAGATAACCGTGAACTGCGTCGGGAAATTTATTACGCCTACAATACTCGCGCATCCGATCAAGGCCCAAATGCAGGTAAATGGGATAACAGCGAAGTGATAGCCGAAACCCTCGCGCTGCGCCATGAACAGGCTCAATTGCTTGGTTTAAAAAATTATGCTGAACAATCCCTTGCAACCAAAATGGCAAAAACCCCTAAGGAAGTGTTGGATTTTCTGAATGATTTGACAAAACGCGCGCGTCCACAGGGAAAAGAAGAAGTAGATGAATTAAAAAGCTTTGCTAAATGGCATCATTGCGCCCATAAGCTGGAAGCCTGGGATATGACTTATTATGGCGAAAAACAAAAACAGTACGAATTCTCTATCAATGATGAGCAATTACGTCCTTATTTCCCAGAACAAAAGGCTGTTGAAGGTCTATTCGAAGTTATTCGCCGTATCTATGGTATTACTGCCAAAGAGCGCCATGATGTAGAAACCTGGCATCCGGATGTCCGTTTCTTTGATCTGTATGATGACACCAATGAGCTGCACGGTAGCTTCTATATGGATCTGTACGCACGCGAGAATAAACGTGGCGGCGCTTGGATGGATGAGTGTATCAGCAAAATGCGTCGTTCCAACGGCGAACTGCAAAAGCCTGTCGCTTATCTGAACTGCAACTTCAATAAACCTGTTGGCGATAAACCAGCGCTGTTCACCCACAGTGAAGTCAACACTCTGTTCCACGAGTTTGGTCACTGTCTACATCTGATGCTGACCCAGATTGAAACTGCCGGCGTTTCTGGTACTAATGGTGTACCGTGGGATGCGGTAGAAATGCCAAGCCAGTTCATGGAGAACTGGTGTTGGGAACCAGAAGCACTGGCATTTATCTCTGGTCACTACGAAACTCAAGAACCTCTACCACAATCCATGTTGGATAATCTGTTAGCAGCGAAAAACTATCAGGCTGCTATGCGGATCTTGCGTCAACTTGAGTTTGGTCAGTTCGATTTCCGCCTGCATGTTGATTATGATCCAAAGAAAGGTGCTCAGACCATGAAGACTTTAAAGGAAGTGAAGAAATTGGTCTCGGTAGTGCCTTCACCTGAATGGGGCCGTTTCCCACACTCATTCACCCACATCTTCTCCGGTGGTTATGCTGCGGGTTACTATAGTTATCTATGGGCTGATGTGTTGGCAGCCGATGCTTACTCCCGCTTCGAGGAAGAAGGTATTTTTAACCGCGAAACCGGCCAATCTTTCCTTGATAACATTTTGTCCCGTGGTGGTTCCGAAGAGCCAATGGAACTGTTCAAACGTTTCCGTGGCCGTGAACCAAAACTGGATGCAATGCTGCGCAAGGCCGGTATCAAAGGATAATTAAGGTGGGTATCTGTTTAATCTGTGAACAAGGCGCTGATAACAGTGCCTTATCTCAACTGGTAGAGCGCTGGGGGTTGGTACATAACGAAAGCGCTATTATAGCGTTGGTCCTTACCCCTCAACGCCTTGAACTTCGCAAACGAGATGAACCAAAGCTAGGTGGCATCTATGTCGATTTTGTATCAGGTACAATGGCCCATCGCCGCCGCTTTGGTGGCGGACGCGGTGAAGCTATCGCTAAAGCCATAGGGATCAAAAAAGATTATCTGCCAACAGTCGTAGATGCTACCGCAGGCCTGGGGCGCGATGCCTTTGTACTGGCATCTCTGGGTTGTCATGTAAGAATGCTGGAACGCCATCCTGTAGTCGCGGCATTGCTGGATGATGGGCTACAACGGGGGTATCAGGATGAAGAAATTGGTGGCTGGCTGCAAGAGCGCATGACACTGCTCCATACCTCCAGCATTACAGCGCTGGCCGATATTACGCCACAGCCCGATGTCGTTTATCTTGATCCCATGTATCCACATAGGCAGAAAAGTGCACTGGTGAAAAAAGAGATGCGGGTGTTCCAATCTCTGGTTGGCGCTGATGAAGATGCTGATAGTTTGCTATCCCCTGCACGCGCTTTGGCAAAACGCCGCGTCGTGGTAAAGCGGCCTGATTATGCAGAACCCTTAGCTGGAGTCGCTGCATCAGCAGCTATCACCACGAAAAACCACCGTTTTGACATTTATCCTTGTTAAAAAAATCAGCCGTATATTGCGGCTGATATCTTTTAGCCTACAGAATACCTTGAGCAAGCATGGCGTCAGCAACTTTCACAAATCCAGCAATATTCGCACCCTGAACATAATTGGTCTGTTTACCCTCGCCACCATACTCAACACAGGCGTGGTGAATATCTAGCATGATGTGATGCAAACGTGCATCCACTTTTTCAGCCTTCCAACCTAAACGGGCCGCATTTTGTGCCATTTCCAGACCAGATGTTGCCACGCCACCCGCATTGGCTGCTTTACCTGGTGCAAATAGCACACCGGCTTCAATAAAGGCTTCAGTTGCTGAAATAGTTGCTGGCATATTCGCCCCTTCAGCAACAGCTTTAACGCCATTCTTGATAAGAACCTTGGCCGCATCCAAATCCAGTTCATTCTGGGTAGCACATGGCAAAGCGATATCAACTGGCACAGACCACGGTTGTAACCCTTTCAAGAAAGTCAGACCCCGCTCTCTGGCATATTCTTCCACTCGGCCATAGTGTTGGTTTTTTATCTCTTCAAGATGAGCCAGCTTCTCTGGTGTGAAACCCTCCTCATCGACCAAGGTACCGCCGGAATCCGAAGCGGTTACCACTTTCGCTCCCAATGCCATACATTTTTCAATCGTATATTGCGCGACATTACCAGCACCGGAAACCGATACGCGCATATCTTCAAAACTCATGCCATGACGTTTTAACATGGCATTGACGAAATAGACCAGACCATAACCAGTTGCTTCCGGGCGAATCAAACTACCGCCAAAAGAGAGACCTTTGCCAGTAAATACACAAGCCGTGTTGTTAGAAAGCTTCTTCATCATCCCTGACATAAAAGCCACTTCACGGCCACCCACACCAATATCGCCTGCGGGAACATCGGTATCTGGCCCCAAATGGCGGTACAATTCTGTCATTAATGCCTGACAAAAACGCATCACTTCGCCTTGGCTTTTTCCTTTAGGATCAAAATCTGAACCGCCTTTACCTCCACCCATTGGTAAGGTTGTCAGCGCATTTTTCAAGGTTTGTTCAAAGCCCAAGAATTTCAGAATAGAGAGGTTCACTGATGGATGAAAACGCATACCACCTTTATATGGCCCAATGGCTGAGTTGAACTGCACTCGCCATGCACGGTTTACCTGAACTTTACCGTGATCATCTACCCAACAAACCCGGAACTGGATAACCCTTTCTGGCTCCACCATACGCTCCAATAAGCTGTGTTCGCGGTATTTTGGATTTTGTTCAAGAAACGGCCAAAGAGAGGTGAATACTTCCCGAACAGCCTGGAGATATTCTGGTTGATATTCATCCCTGCGTTGAATCGATCCAAGAAATGAAGACAAAGATAGTAAACAGCTCATTTAGTTATTCCTTATTTCTACTTCGGTTGTGATGGGACCCCAGTCATTTTCTAATAATTATTTTTGTCGAAAATGTGAGGTAAGTTGTGTTTGCCCTTTGAATATATCACTGTTCTATATTCATCTTTCAAGAAGTTTTTTTGCAGAAAGGTAAAAAAAATTTCTTGATTGCATCGGGTATAAACCAAACAACACTCCATTTCACCCAAAAAAATGCCTGCATAAGCAGGCAATTTTATCGAATAACTTTTCAATCTGTTGTCATTCATCATCACGCAGAGGAACAATCAGCATATCAACATGAACCGTGTTAATTAACTGACGAGCAGAAGACATCAATTTGCTCCAGAAATCCTGATGATGACCGCAAACAACCATATCTATGTCATATTTCTTAATTGCATCAACGAGTACTTGCCCCAGATCACCGCTACCACTCAGGGTTTCCTGAATGTCATAGTCTGAATCTGCAGAGAGAGCTTTCAGCGCACTGCGGGTCTCGTCAGTAATACGTTGCTGCATATCACCGAGATTAACATCAATCAAACCGGTGTAGAGATCGGAATAGTTAACATCAACATGGATCAGGGAAACTTTGGCATTGTCCGGTTTAGCCATAGAAACAGCTTTTCTCACCAAAACCTGACTTTCCGGGGATAAATCAACCGCAACAAGAATATGTTTGTAAGCCATAAGCGAACTCCTTCCATAATGCCGAATTAGTGAGTTGGCAGGGCAAATTGCCACTATCCTGTGTTTATTACTACTGAGAATGCTCTTCAAGTACTGTTTCGATCACAGCTCATCGTATTTAGCGACTGGACAAAGAACATCCACCAAACAACATATACCACAATTGCTCTTCCTGCCACTTGATGGATAACAAAATCCTACTCTGAATTTATGACCTTCCTTGAAACTCAATATATTTACGCGAACAACTAATCAGTCTCTCTAGAGTTGTATGGTTGGATAAAACTGACTAGATAAGTGTTTATGATGTTTTTCTGCCAGTTTTGTCCCAACTGACACAGAACAGGTTTTTTGTACTATCTGACTATCTTTCCTACAATAAATATAAGGTGTCACCACCTGCAATTTTGATTTTTTCTTTTTTGTGACAGCTCTAGCTAACCATTCTAAGGAGGGGATTATGTTCAGTACAATCGCACTGTTTTGGGCACTGTGTCTTGTCTGCATTATCAATATGATGCGCTACTTCTCTTCACTACGAGCATTGCTGTCCATTCTTCGTCAGTCTGATCCCTTACTTTATCAATCAGTAGACGGTAACGGCTTTTTCACTACTCATGGGCAACTTAATAAGCAGATACGGCTAGTGAACTACATCAATTCACAACGTTACCTTGATCATCATGATCCAGAAGTTGTTCTTCGTTGTGAAAGGTTGAGAAAACAATTTATTTTGACCAGTGCACTGAGTGGACTAGTTGTTATTTGCCTGATTTCTATGTTGATTTGGTATTAAAGAAAAAGGCGGTATAGTTGATCCATACCGCCTTCAAATTATCCATTAAAATAATTAAATCAGTTTCAAAGCGAACCAGTAAAGCGTACCGGACAACCCGATTGAAACCGGCAGCGTCAGTATCCAAGCCAACATGATATTCTGGATGGTTTTACCCTGAACACCACCGCCATCGACTAACATCGTTCCAGCCACCGCAGAAGAAAGTACCTGCGTAGTAGAGACCGGCATACCGGTATAACTCGCAACACCAATTGAAACAGCAGCAGTCATCTGAGCTGAAACACCCTGCGCGTAGGTCATACCTTTTTTGCCAATCTTCTCACCAATAGTGACTGCAACACGTTTCCAGCCAACCAGCGTTCCCAAAGACAGAGCTAGTGCTACCGCAATGATAATCCAGACAGGTGCATATTCAACGGTGTGTAATAAATCTTTCCGCAATTTATTCAGGAAACGGGCGTCTTCAGCACGGGTTTCCGGAAGTTTAGCCAGAGACTCAGCCGTATCAGCAATACACATCAACATGCGACGCATATTGTTACGCTGTTCAGCACTCAGCTCACTGTAGCTCTGAATGCCCTTTAATAGGCTTTCTGTCTGATCAAGAACAACGACAGCACGCGTAATATCACAATGGAATCGCCCTTCCGGTTCATCTTCCGCAACAGCAACCGAGGGCGTCAGTTCAATTGCATGGGATAACGCTGCGCCATGCTGCTGATAATATTGCTGCAAGTGAGTAATGGCATCGTAGGTACGGGCAATGTCATAACCATTGGCATTCATGTTTACGACAAATCCCGCTGGAGCTACACCAATTAGCACCAGCATAATCAAACCGATACCTTTCTGACCATCATTCGCCCCATGAGAGAAGCTGACACCTACCGCAGATAAAATCAGCGCAGTGCGTGTCCAGAAAGGAGGTTTACGCTTACCATCCTTCTTTTCACGTTCAGCGGGAGTCAGATGAATACGTTTACGTTTCTTGGTGCTACTCCAGTAACGGCGCAGTAGAAACACGATTGCCCCCGCAATGATCAATCCGATTAAAGGAGAGAGGATCAACGACAGGAAAATCTGTATCATCTTTGGCACATTCAACGCATCAACCACAGAAGAACCAGTTACGATCGCATTGGTCAAACCGATACCAATGATAGAACCAATCAGGGTATGAGAACTGGATGCAGGTAAACCGAAATACCAGGTCCCAAGGTTCCAGACAATCGCAGCCAGCAACATGGAAAACACCATAGCAAGGCCATGAGCAGAACTGACATTGAGAAGAAGATCGGTTGGAAGTAAATGTACAATCGCGTAAGCGACACTTAATCCACCAAGAAGAACACCAAAGAAGTTAAATACCCCAGCCATAACAACGGCGAACTGTGCTCGCATAGCACGGGTATAAATAACTGTTGCTACCGCATTCGCGGTATCATGAAAGCCATTAATGGCTTCATAAAATAGCACAAACAGTAGTGCCAGTACTAACATTAGGCTGGTGTGAAAATCCAGGCCAGTAAAAAGATGTAGCATAAACGTTAAGCCAGTTAGTTGGACATGAACGCGGCGCATTATCAGTGACAAATGCTAGCGGGGGAAGTGAAATATGAACTTTTTTTGATTTCATGACAACTAGATAACAATAAGAAATAGGAATACTCCTTATATATCATTAAATTACATATCTTTTAAAAAATTGACAATTTTAAGTTATAAAGGACTTTTTCCCTACAAACTTATCAAAAATACAACATATTAGGGGAAATTCCCCACTAAATTATTTAGTCATAAAGAGAAAAACAGTGGAAAAATTTGATGCGGTGATTATTGGTGCCGGTGCAGCAGGTTTGTTCTGTGCAGCTCAGGCTGGACAGCTCGGTTTACGGATACTCGTTCTGGATAATGGTAAAAAAGTCGGGCGTAAGATTTTGATGTCCGGTGGTGGACGTTGCAACTTCACTAATATGTACACAGAACCATCAGCTTATCTTTCTGCTAACCCTCATTTTTGCAAATCGGCTCTGGCCCGTTATACACAATGGGATTTTATCGAACTGGTTCAACGTCATGGCATTGCTTACCATGAAAAAACACTAGGACAGCTTTTCTGTGATGATTCCGCCCAACAGATAGTTGATATGTTGCTGAAAGAGTGTGAAGCCGGTCAGGTCACTATTCGTCTGCGCAGTGAAGTTAGCCAGGTAGAAAAAAATGAGCAAGGTTTCGTTATCATCGTTAACGGAAAAGAAGTAAGTACACGCTCACTTGTTATCGCTTCCGGTGGGTTATCTATGCCAGGTCTTGGAGCAACGCCTTTTGGTTATCGAATTGCAGAACAGTTCGGCATGAAAGTCTTGCCAACCCGCGCCACCCTTGTACCTTTTACTCTGCATAAACCACTACTGGAGCAACTTCATATGCTCTCTGGCGTGTCTGTTCCCGCCATTGTTACCGCCGAAAATGGCGTTCTGTTCAAAGAAAATATCCTGTTTACTCACCGAGGACTCTCTGGTCCAGCAATCTTACAAATTTCCAGTTACTGGCAATCAGGAGAGTTTGTGAGTATTAACTTACTTCCAGATAGTGATCTGGAAGCCCTTCTGGAGAAAGAGCGGAGTTCTCATCCAAACCAAAGCGTAAAAAATACTTTGGCAAAATTATTACCAAAGCGGCTGACAGAGTGCCTGCAAACGCTCGGTCAGATCCCAGATATTGCTCTTAAACAACTAACCCCAAATCAGCAAAAACAGTTGGCTGTAAACCTCCAATCATGGCGGGTACAACCCAACGGAACGGAAGGCTATCGCACCGCTGAAGTGACAATGGGCGGTGTTGATACTCACCAACTTTCATCCAAAACGATGGAAGCTAATCAGGTAAAAGGACTCTACTTTATTGGTGAAGTGGTAGACGTCACCGGCTGGCTTGGTGGCTATAACTTCCAATGGGCATGGAGTTCCGCTTGGGCATGTGCTCAAGCATTGTGACTGGTGTGGAGAGACAATTAAGTTTGCCCGTAAGAGCGATTTTCCTTATGTTCTTACTGGCAACCATAGCAGCCACAACGGGTTTTCAGTATGGGGCACGACAGAAAACTAGAAACCCTTGAAGATTACAAAAGAGCCATTTATGTATTACGGTGAGTGTCTTATCGTCACAGGTTGTTCTGAATGTAGGTATACATCTCATCCAAATGTTTCTGCAGCATTTTGCGCTGTCTCTTATACACAAATCCCTCAGTAAATATTGAGGAATTTGTGTACTTCTGCCTAAATGATAGTTTTCAGGATAAAACGATAAATTGAGGTAAATTGACCAGGTTTGTAACGGAAGCAGAACAC